>NZ_JBTCWL010000013.1:0-68817 GCF_054325275.1 Oryzihumus sp. | reverse complement strand
GGCGCTGTCGCGGGGGGGCCGGCGCCGCCGGGGTCACGCCGCGACGCGGCGCGCGTCGAGCCGGGACTGCTTGGGCCAGCGCACGTCCCACGCCTGGCCGGTCTTCTCGAACAGCCAGATGATGCGGGCGCTGGAGTCGATCTGGCCCTTCTCGACGCCGTGGCGGGCGCAGGTGGGGTCGGCGTGGTGCAGGTTGTGCCACGACTCGCCCATGGACAGCAGGGCCAGCCACCACACGTTGCCGGACTTGTCGCGCGAGACGAAGGGTCGCTCGCCGATGGCGTGGCAGATGGAGTTGATCGACCACGTCACGTGGTGCAGCAGGCCGACGCGGACCAGGGAGGCCCAGAAGAACGCGGTGACCGCGCCCTGCCAGGACATCGACAGCAAGCCGCCGAGGAGCGCCGGCAGCAGCATCGAGACGACGACCAGTGCGGGGAACGCACGCTCGACACGCTGCATGTCCTTGTCGGCCATGAGGTCGGGGGCGTACTTGCTGCGCGGCGTCTGCTCGGTGTCGAAGAGCCAGCCCATGTGGGCCCACCACAGGCCCTTGATGAGTGCCGGGAGGGTCTCGCCGTAGCGCCAGGGGGAGTGCGGGTCGCCCTCGCGGTCGGAGAACGCGTGGTGGCGGCGGTGATCGGCGACCCAGCGGATGACCGGGCCCTCGATGGCCAGCGACCCGGCGATGGCGAGGGTCACCCGCAGCCAGCGCTTGGCCTTGAACGAGCCGTGCGTGAAGTAGCGGTGGAAGCCGACGGTGATGCCGTGGCCCGCGATGGCGTACATGACGAACGCGAGGACCAGGTCCCTCCAGCCCAGGCCCCAGCCCCAGGCGATGGGGACGGCGGCCAGGAGGGCCAGGAACGGGACGACGATGAAGAAGCCCAGGGCGACCTGCTCGCCGGTGCCCTTGTGCTCGAAGGGTGGGGTGCTCGGGGCGCTCGGGGTGGTGCTTGGGATGGCGGCGGGCGGGTCCGTGAGCCGCGTGGGCTCGGGTGCGAAAGTGGTCATGGCACGGGGCCTTCCGTCGAGAACAACTTACGCCAACGTAACCTACGATTGCGTAGGTTGACCAGCCCTGCGGGCCGGCGGCGGCTGTTCGGTCGGGGGCGGTCGTGCGCGATTCCTCCCGTATGCCGGGTGGCCGCTACCCTGAGCGCGTCCTCTTCGGGGACGTTCCCCGGTTGGTCTGCTGGCAGGGCCCGCCTGACTTTGAATCAGGACAAGCGACGTAGGTTCGATTCCTACCCGGGGAGCACAAAGCCGCAGGTCAGCGAGTCATCACTGCCTGCGGCTTCTCCGTGCTCCGGGGCCGTTGCTAACGCCAGTGCTAACACGTGGGGTCCTCCGGGCCCGGAAACTCGATCGTGGAGGCGAAGATCTGGGCCACGGCACTCGCCTGATCCCGCAACACGTGGGCGTAGACACGCAGCGTGATTGCTGGGTCGACGTGCCCCAGGCGTGCAGCCACGACGTGCACGGGCACACCGGCCTTGAGCAGCAGCGTGGCGTGGATGTGGCGCAGGTCATGCAGCCGCATCGGTGGCAGTGGAGAGTCTGGGTGGGCCTTGCTGTAGTTGCGGATCGTGCGCCGCATGAGCCCGCCTGCCACGTCCGGGAACAGGGGAGTGCCCGCCTCCATGCGGAAGACGTGGCCGCTCTCATGCCAGGAGGCGCCTGCTCGTTCGCGTTCCTTCGACTGGCGCTCGGCGTGCTCGCGCATCACCTGGGCAGTGCCCTCGTCCACCCCGACGATGCGAGTCCGACCGCTCTTCGTCGACCCCTCGATCCGGTGTCCGGCCACCATCGTTGCTGACCCGAGGATGCGGACGTGGGGGTCGGCAGCGAGGTGGAGGTCTGCCCAGCGCAGGTGCAGCAGCTCGCCGCGACGGGCACCCGTGAAGGCGGCCAGCCGGAAGAACGGGTAGAGCCGATGCGTCGACACCGCCTCGAGGAACTGGCGCAGCTGTGCGGCGTCCCACAGGTCGTGAATGGGCTGGGCCTGGGTTGCCTTGGGCCGCTTGGCCCGTTCGGCGGGGTTGCTCGCGAGGATCTGGTCGGTCCTCACGGCGTCGTTGAGTGCCTTCCGCAACACGGCATGGACGTAGCCGACGGTCCGGGTAGACAAGGGCCGGCCGTTGCGCCCGCCACGTGTGAGCAGGGTCTGGTAGAGCGCACTGATGGTGCTCGGCCGAAGGCTCTGCAGCTGCAGCCGGCCGATGTGTGGGAGCACGTAGGACGCCATCAGCATCCGGTAGTCCTCATGGGTCTTCGGCTTGACCTCCAGTGCGTGGGCCGTGAGCCACTGGGTCAGGTACTCCTCCACCGTCATGCGACTGCGGTCGACGTACTCACCACGGCGGGCTGCCACACGTGCCGCGTCCCGGGCGCCCTTGGCGTCTGCCTCGGTGCGGAAGCCGCCGACCCACTTGGGCTTGTTGGCTCCCGAGGCGTCGGTCACCCGGATCACGTACGACCAGGAGTTGCCTCGCCGGATGACCCCGTCGCGAAGGGCATTCATCAGGCGGCCCGCCGCAGGGACTCCACGTAGGCGAGCACGTCGTCTCCTCGGACACGCCGCGACCCGTCGATCCGAACCGACGGCAGAACCCCTGCACGCACGAGCTCGTAGACCTTCGACCGGCTGAGGCTCAGGTACTCGGCCACCTCGGTGACCCTGTAGAGCAGCTTGTCTTCCATGTCTTCCCCTGTCGTCAGGCCGCCGGGTCGGTGGCCGGTTGGTTGGTTGCCGAATTGGTTTCCACAGGCGGGTCGCTCCCGTCGCGGATGGTCTTGGCGTGCTGGTACTGGGCGCGCCATCGACGGGCTTGCCGGATGGAGGTGATGACGGCGGCGGTGTAGTCCCGTTCGGTGGCGGGGGTGTCTTCCCAGACGAAGCGGGGCAGGCCGTCGGTGTCGAGGACGTCCGCGGCGCAGCGGCGGGCTTCGGGGGCCTCGATGCCGGCGGCTGACAGGACTTGGCGGACGACTTCGGCGCGGTCGACGCGGTGCTGGGTCAAGGTCTTGCCGGACCACTGGCGGGAGACCAGCACGCGGCGGCCGCCGAGGCCGAGGTTGTCCCGCTCGTGGGCCTTGCCGGTGCAGTGCCCGGGCACCAGGCCCGGGCCGGGCTCGTCGGGTTGGATGCCGTAGCGCAGCCAGTTCGCGCAGGTCGGGGTGCAGGGCAGCCAGCGCACGTGCTCGTGCAGGCGGTCGATGTGCGCCTCGTAGGCCGGGTCGGGCTCGGTGTCCTTGGTGCCGGTCCAGGTGTCGGCGACGGACTTGGTCAGGTACTTGCACAGGTAGCGCACGGCGCGGTCGCTGTCGAGGGTGCCGCCGAGCAGGCCCTTGATGTCGACCTGCTTGCCGAAGCGGACCACGTGCGCGGGCTTGGCGTCGGGGTCGGCGTCGAGGTCGTCCAGGGCCTGCCCCCAGGTGCGCAGGGCGATACCGGTGTCGGGGTCGCGGTAGTCCCCGGTGGCGGGGTCCCAGACCGGCAGCCGCTCGGTGTAGACGGGCTCGTCGAAGGAGGGCCACCAGAGCTGGTGGTAGGTGGCGCGGGTGACGGCCTTGAGGGTGGCCCGCGGGATCGCGCCGCGCAGGGCGGCGTGCAGGTGGGCGGCGAGGCGGCGTTGGGCTTCGATCGCGGAGAAGTACTGCACCTTGTACCCGGCGCAGCGGCGCAGGTTCTGCCAGAACCGGTCGACGAGCTTGGCGAAGTGCAGCGCGTCCAAGGCGGCCCGGCGGTAGTCGTAGGTCTCGGGGTTGACCGGGACGCCGGTGCCGGGGATGACCTTGCCGTAGGAGGGCAGGGTCAGGGTGAGGAACATCGAGGGCTGGTAGGTCTTGCCCTCGGGGGTGGTGAAGGAGCGGCCGGTGGTGCGCTGGTCCATCGGGGCCCGGGGCAGGTCAGGGGTGTCCTGCCGGCGTCGGGTGGACCGGGACCGGCGGTCGCTGACGTTCGGGTCCGGGCTCTCCTCGTCCGTGTCGTCGGGGTCCTCGGTGACGTCGTCCTCGGGCGACTGGCCGGGGGTGGGGTCCTCGGTGAGGTGCCAGCCTTCGAGGCACTGGTGCATCCGCAGCCGGCGGGCCTTGGCCGCACACGGGGCGCAGACCTTCTCCCGGGTCGAGCCGCAGGGGATCGGCACGGTGGTGGTGTCCCCGGTGGCGCGGTCGGTGACCCGGCGCAGGACGGGGCGGATACACACGCCCTCGTGCTCGGCGAGGGCGCGGGCCATGTCGGTGGTGACCGGGGCGCCATCGGGTGCGAGCATGCTCAGGCCACCTCGGAGACACGAGTCCGACGCGACCGGGGAGGACGTGCGCGGGTCGAAGCCTGCGCAGGCGACTCGGCGGGTGTGGTGAGGTCCTCGACCATGGGCGCCGGATGGCTGGTCGCGACCTGTCGCACCAGCTGATCGGACCACCAGTCGGCCCGGACCCGGTCGGTCGAGCCGTCCTCGTCGACGACCCACGCGGTGCCGGGCACAGCCGGGCTGATCCGGTGCGATGGGGCGATGGTGGCCGTCCCCTCGCCCAAGACCATCCGGGTCTCGTCGGCCGAGCGGAGGCGGAGGGCGATGGTCTGGGTGAACAGGCCGCGGAGGCCGACGACCTCCTTGCGCGGGTCCTGCACGCACGCCAGGACGACGACACCCAGCGCGCGACCTTGGGTCAGGATCTCGGCCAGCAGCCGGGAGGCCTCCTTCTTGGTCTCCGGGTCGGTGTAGGCGGTCAGCACGGCTAGCTCGTCAATGGCCAGGACGTGCAACGGCTCGGCCTGCGTCGGCTGGTGCAGCCGGGTCCGACCGGCCATCCGGTGCCCGCGCTCCTCCAGCACCGCGAGCAGCCGGGTCAGCAGCTGCACCGCCGATGCCGGGTCGGTGGCGACGGCGGAGAACATCGGCTTGCCGATGCCGACCTCGACCCCGCGCTTGAGGTCTACGCCCCACAGCTGCACGACGCCAGCGCGGACGGCCGGGGCGAGGCCGGCGCAGACGCCCCAGAAGATGGAGCCCTTGCCGGAGCCGGAGCATCCGACGACGAGTGTGTGCCGCCCGGTCACGCTCAGGTGCCACGGGGTGCCGTCCTGACGCCGCCCGAGCGAAACGGCGTTGACGGACACCTCGCCGGTCATCCCGGCCTCGCGGACCTCGGTCAACGCGTCGCGCATGACTAGGACGATCTCGACGGCCGAGGGGGTCATGTGGATGCAGCGGAACGCTCGCGCCCCTGCGGCAGCGGCGAACGGAGCGGCAGCGGCCTCGAGGTCCGCGACCGTCTGCCCCGTGCGGGTGCGGACCATGAGTCGGAGCAGGTCGCCGGAGGTGGTCACGTCCATGAGGGTCGGATGGGTCCACACGGTGACCGTCTGCGACTGGGACGCGGCGAACCGCTTGCCCTCCTTGGGCACCAGGCCGACGGTGCGGGACTTGGTGGTGCGGGACGCCGAGAGGCCGCAGCCCCGGCACAGGTCCGCCCAGGACTTGCGGGCCCATCGACGCCACCGTGCCCGGCGGGCCGGACCGGCGCAGAACCGCTCGTAGGTCTGCGGGGACGTCGTCACCCACACACCCGAGACGAGAGCCGGGGCAACGGCCAGGGCCAGCGCCTCCCGGCATCCGACCGCGTTGCCGATCAGTCGCAGCACAAGCGCTACCCCAGCGAGGGCGAGGACCCAGCGAAGGTGACCCAGCACCCACACCAACGCGGCCCGCCCCACGGCCCAGACCCTCCGAAGGGTGCAGGCAAGCAACGCAGCAACGGCCCGGGCATCCACGAAGGACACCCGAGCCGCCGCGAGGTTGGGAACCATCACGCAGCCTTCTGCTGGCCGCCGGCGACCTTGCCGTCGGCGATCCGCTCCGCAGACCAGGACTCGACCAGCCCGCCGGACTTGTTCACCCGGACCTCCACCCGCAGGTCCACGAACTCCACCGGGGAGAACTCGGCCACCACCGGCAGCTGCGGCGCCCCGACGGTCACCTGCCCGGTGGTGTTCGACTCCCGGCCCCAGGCCGACTGCCGGTAGATCACCTCGACCGACCACAGCGGCATCCCCGTGGCCTCGTCCCGGGCCTGCATCTCCGAGGGGCGACGCTTGCCGTCCCGCTCCTCCCACTCGCGGACCTCCTGCACGATGCCGGTCGCCCGCATCGCCTGCCGCTTGCTGTCCACCGCGTACGAAGTCATTGCTTGGCCTCCAAGAACCTACGGACTACTAAGTCCCATTTGGACTAGTACGTCCCATGTTGAGGTGTGACGAGGCGTGAGTCAAGGACTTCTACGTCCCAATCGGACTAATGAGGCTGGGAAATTACGGACAGTCACCCCACAATGGGCGGGTGAACATGCATGACGTCCTGAAGCGCCGGCGCACAGAGCTGGGGCTGTCTCAAGCGCAACTCGCGGCCGCGGCCGGAGTCGACGCGCGGCAGATCCGGCGGTATGAGTCCGGCGAGCAGCAGCCCTTGTTGTCGGTGGCGGTGGCGATCGCCAAGGCCCTCGACATCTCCGTGAGCGAGCTGGCGGGGGCGCCGACTCCGGAGCTGAATCTGTCTGGGACGTGGTGGGCGAGCTGGCAGACGTACAAGGACGGTGAAGAGGTCATCACAGCCCAGGAGGTGAGCCTCAGGCAGGACGGTGACTTCATCCAGGTCGAGACCACGACCCGAGGCATCGCGGTCGAGGATGGCGGCTACCACTGGAAGGGCGAGCTGCGCCTCTGGGACAACGAAATCCTGATGGGCTGGTATGCCGCTGCTGAGGCGTCTGTGCGGTCGAAGGGCACGATGTACTTCGTCCTGCACCCGCATGGTCAGCAGATGAGCGGCAGATGGGTCGGCCTGAGCCATGACGGCAAGGTCATCACCGGCCTGGGCGCCATGGCCCACTCCGAGGACGAGGTGCGCAGCCTCGTCGTGACCGGAAAGGACGCGCAGTGACCGACCTCGTGGAAGTCGTGATCACCGCGCCCGATGCCGAGTGGCTCGCCGGATTCGCTCGTCGACTCGTCGAGGACCGGCTTTGTGCTGGCGCCCACGAGATCGAGCGCATCCGCTCCGTCTACCGGTGGGATGGGGAGATCAACGACCGCTCGGAGGCACGCTTAGCGATCCACACCCGAGCGGATCTGGTGCCCGCCATCGTCGACCGAGCGAACAAGGAGCACCCCTACAAGGTGCCGTGTGTCGTAGCTCTGCCGTTCGTCTCAGCGAACCCCGACTACGCCGCGTGGATCGAGGCACAGACGGTTTCGTGAGGTGTGACCTTCTGGGGCGGGCTGCCACTCTGGCAGTGCGCTATGTGCGGCATAAGCGGACGTGAGGCCCTCCCGGCCCGGCTTGAACGGGCAGGCTCCCTCTCCAAAAGGCGGACGAGAAGCCGGGCGGCAGCCCCTCGCCTAGCGCGGGTTCAATCCAAGACTGCCACGGCTTCGACCCCAGACGCGACGCGATTCCCCGGCATGCGGCAGATCAGGACGCCTGTCACGGCAGGCGAAGTGGCGCTGACGCGTACAGGTAGTGGGCGACCGGATCAGCGGAGTCGTGGACGCTTTGCAGTATGAGCCCCGCTCTCTGAGCGACGCGGATAGATGACGGGTTGTTGGTCGCGACCCGGGCCACGACCGGTAACTCGGGATGGTGAGCGCGCAACCATCCAACGACCGCGACCGCAGCCTCTGTCGCGTAGCCGTGGCCCCAGGCGCCGGGATCGAAGCGGTAGTACATGTTCAGGACGGACTGGCCCAGGATCGTCTGATTCTTGGCGCCTGCAAAGCCAACCAGGGCGCCCCCTTCACGGAGTTGCACACTGGCGTACCCGAAGTTGTGGGCCTCCCAGTGGTCCGTCCATGCAGCCAGCAGACCAAACGCTTGATCGGGGCTGGCCATACGACTGCTGGGGTGGTGACGGTACGTGAGGGGGTTGCCGTGAATCGCGAACACACGATCAACGTCACCGAAGCCGGGGCGCCGCAGCGTGAGCCGCCTAGTTGTCAGCCACGGTTCGCCATCCACCCGCCAAGGATGCACTCTCCGACGCAAATCGATTGCCTTCGAACACGCACGGAAATCGGCCGATCCGAAAAGGGGCCGATGTGCCGACTGGCGGCGGAAAGACACACTTCACGCATCGCGGCATGTCAGCGCGATGCGGCGCGTGAACGCCACCACCCGTCATCGACAACCAAGCCGTCCGTCAGCGACTCCATCCGCCCGACGTGCTCAACGAACTCGCCCGGGAGCCGCACAGCGTGGTCCCGAACGTAGTGCGCCAGACCCAAGGGCCAGACGAACACACCGTCCGTCAACTCCAGATTGCCGTTCTGTGCACCGCAGATCCGGCATCGCGAATAGCCCATGAAGGCACGGGCTACGAGCCCGTACGACAGGTACAGGGCGAGGTCCAGGCGGTCGGTTTCATCCCAGGCCGGGTCGATCCAGTCGGCGGGGTCCGGCCATTGGTCAGCACCGTCCGCGACCGACCAGTACCCAATGAGGACCAGCGGTTCGCGATACGGAGAGTGGTCTGACGGCAGCACGGACAGAGCATTGCAGCCCGACCCGTCGGATGACCGCTCATCGGCAGATCAGGGCGTTGCTGTCCGAGGTTCGTCTCCTTGCTCTGCCGAACCGACCTCTAGAAGATCAAGGGCGCGGCTCCGCCGCGCCAACCCGGCCCGGCCACGCCCTCCGCGCTTCGCCGGTGGGACCCCGCACTGCGGGCGGCGCTGGCGCGCCGTCCTCGCGCACCCCACCGCTACGCGCTCACGGGCTACCCGGCCCGGACACAGAGACGGCACCCGATCCAGTCGGCATGCCCGACCTCACCTTGCTCGTCTGCTCACCGTCTCAAGCGCTGGCGACGACGGAGCCCCGCACGTGGCCGGCTACCCGTAGCTCCAGCTGCACCGAGCCGACGGTGCCGGCTGCTCAAACCCGTGAACCTGACTCCCGTACCCGCATCGCAGCGGGTCACCAACCGGCAACCCACGTTCGGGTCAATGCGCAAACACGCGCGGCCCACTCGAACGCCACAGCACCGCTTCTCTCCGGGATTCTTAATGCATCCAGTGAGCGAAGTGCGGCAAGGTACGGGCATGGTGATCTCGGAGGGGTACCGCAAGAGGCTTCTTGTGCGGCGATCCCTGATCGCGACCGCGATCTGTGCCGCGATGGTTGCTTGCGGGGGCTGCGCCACTCTCGGCGCACCCGCCTCATGCAGCAAGGCCGGTGGGGCCGCGACCGGGGCGGTTAAGCAGGCACTTACGCGGGACTTCAGCACCGTTACCGGCGCTCAGGTTGTCTCCGACTGCGACAGTGGTGGCGAGAGATCGGTCCTATTCAAGGTGAGCTCCTACGAAGAGGCACTGCGGGAGTTCCAGAGTCGCGATTCTTGTGCCCCCGGCGAGCTGCCCAGGGAAGAACCCAGGAGCGCGGGCGATGCGTTCAGCTGCCACTTCGGCAGCGTTACAACGCAGATTTTCTTGGTCCGTGTTCGTCAGACCAGCAGCGAGGCGACCGTGTCTCAGTTCTAGCCGTGGCCCGACCAAAAGGAGCCCGGCTCGTACTGCTAACGGATTTGCTAACCAACCGCTGCACCCGCCCGGACAGCGGTGGACGGCACTGCCGCGACCTGAGCACAGCGCAAGGTGCTCAGGACGTTCGTGGACGGATCCCCTCGATCTTTGAATCAGGACAAGCGACGTAGGTTCGATTCCTACCCGGGGAGCACAAAGCCGCAGGTCAGCGGATCGCTGTCCGCAACTCGGTGGCCGCCCGTCGGTGCCATGCCTTACGTTCCCCCCACGAGCTTCGGGACCGGCCGATCGGGGTCGGGTCGACCCGACGCTCTCCCACTGCCGACGTTCCAAGGGGAGAACGCACACCCATGTCCTTCCAGGCGTACCTCGACAACGTCGAGGCCAAGACCGGCCTCACCCCGCGTCAGTTCATCGAGCTGGCACAGCAGCGCGGCTACGACGACCCCGCGACCAAGGCCGGTGTGATCGTCTCCTGGCTCAAGGAGGACTACGGCCTCGGCCACGGCCACGCGATGGCACTGGTCCACGTGATCAAGAAGGGTCCCCAGATCGACGCCAAGCACGTCGGCTCAACGGGTTCCCACCGCGACGAGTCCGACACGCTCTGGCTCGACGGCAAGGCCACCCGCCCCTAGCTCCGGCAAGGCCACACCAAGGAGTCGTCCAACGTGGATGTGGACCAACGACTGCCGGACGCCGCAGTCGACCAGATGGAGCGCCGCTGGCCGCCGGTGGGCAGGCAGGCGCCGCGGCCGTGTACCTCTCCGATAGCTCGATCCTGACCAGCATCTGCCTCGACAACATCAACCCCGGCGTCGTGCTCTGCCAGGTTGGCGTTCCGACTCGTCCAGCATCTCCGGCTGGAGCAGCCGCAGCCTGCGTGACGTGAACCCCCACGACCGGGCAGCGCGGTTCGGCTCCGACGGTGGCTGGCCGACGTTCGCACAACACACCTCATGACCCCAGACCCGGGCTCGGGGTCCCCGACGCGCGGGACGCTTCGACTCCTGCCCAGGGCGCAACTGGCGTACTGTCGAAGGTAGTCAGAGTCCGGTCAGGGAACGGCCACCGCGTCGCGGTGGTCCACGGCGGGGCCGACGCAGAACCCATCTACGGCGGTGCACCATGACCACCGACACGTCACCACCAACCCTTGAACGCGTCTGGCCCCCGGCGCCGGTCTCCGTCTCGCACACCCGGCGGTTCCTGCGGGAGGCACTCGACCTGTGGAGCCTCGAGTCCGTCGGCGACGCCGCCGCGGTCGTTCTCAGCGAGCTGGCCACCAACGCGGTCCTTCACGCCCGCACCGACTTCATCGTCCGGCTCTCGCAACCGGGGAAGCACACGCTGCACCTGAGCGTCACGGATGGTTCGACAAGCCTGCCCCGATGGACGAAGGACCTCCACGGTCCCGGTGGTCGTGGCCTGCGCCTCATCGACGCCCTGAGCGCCGAATGGGGAGCGGTGCTCAACGGCGTGGAGGGCAAGACCGTCTGGGCCCTGGTCAGCCCTGACATGGTCGAGGACGTCATCGCGTCGGGGCAGGCCGCCGCTCAGCCCGCCGCGGCCGAACCACCCCGACGCGCGGAGTAGGCCCTCGCCAGGGCCAGGGCGTCCGCACGCGGCTCAGAGCCCACCTGGTTGCGACAGGACACATGCCGGCACCGACCACATCAGCAGGTGGATCCTGACCAGAGACCTCACGTGCGCGGGCTGCGCCGCCTGCGCCGAGGAGGCGGAGTCGCTGCTGCAGCTCGTTGCGGCGGAGGACGGGATCGACCCGGGGCCGGTGATCACCCGGCTCCGGGGCTGGACCGCCTGCATGCGCCGGTCGGGTCGTGATCCCGCGCCGGTGCCACGACGTCGAAGCGCGGCTGCCGTAGGGTGCCGGCCCGTGACGTGTCGAAGGGGGACAGTGCGGTGATCGGCAACCTGCAGTGTGTGGTCCTGGACTGTCCGGACGCGCCCGGGCTCGCGCGGTTCTACCGGGAGCTGCTCGGCGGTGAGGTCAACCGCCCGGACCGACGCTGGGCGGTCAACGACGACTTCGCCACGCTCCACACGGATGCCGGCCTGGTGCTCGCCTTCCAGCGGGTGGCCGACCACCGGCCGCCGCGCTGGCCCGACGGCGAGCACCCGCAGCAGGTCCACCTCGACCTCGGCGTCCCGGACCTCGACCGGGCCCAGGAGCAGGTCGTCGGCCTCGGGGCCACGCTGCTGCACGTCGACCCGCGCGGGTGGCGGGTCCTCGCGGACCCGGCCGGCCACCCGTTCTGCCTGCTGCGCGGCTGACCGTCCAGGCGCTGCCGCGGGGGTCAGGCTCCCAGGCCCGCGCGCTCGGCCAGGAAGGCCCGCTCGGCGTCGTTGCGCGTCAGCTCGAGCGCCCGCCGGTATGCGGCGGCCGCCTCCTCCGCGCGCCCCTGACGGGCAAGCAGGTCGGCCTTGATGGCATGGAGGTACTGGTAGGACTCCAGCGCGCCGGTGCCTTCCAGGCCTTCGACCTCGGCGAGGGCCTGCGCCGGTCCGGAGACCTCCGCCACCGCCACGGCGCGGTTCAGGGCCACCACGGGGGATGGCCAGATCGACAGTAGCTGGTCGTAGAGGCGGACGATCTGCGGCCAGTCGGTCTCCTCGAAGGTGGCCGCCTCGGCATACAGCGAGGCTATGGCCGCCTGGAGGAGGTAGCGACCAGGCGGCCCGGCGCGCAGTCCCGCGACGATGAGGTCGTGTGCCTCGGCGACTGCCTTCCGGTCCCATCGTGACCGGTCCTGCTCCGCGAGGCGCACCAGCCGTCCCTGGTCGTCGACCCGGGTGCTCCGTCGTGCATCGGTGACGAGCAGCAGGGCGAGCAGGCCGCGGACCTCACGGTCGTCGGGCATCAGCTCGCGAAGCATTCGGGACAGGTGCACGGCCTGCTCCACAAGGTCCGTGCGCACCAGGGAGCCACCCGACGGCGCGGTGTGGCCCATGGTGAACAGGAGGTGGATCACCCCGAGCGCCCCGCGCAGCCGGTCGGGGAGCTCGGCGTGGGTCGGCATCCGGTAGGGGATCCGGGCGGTCGAGATCTTCTTCTTGGCCCGGGTCAGCCGTGCGCTCATGGTGGTCTCGGTCACGAGGAGCGACCGGGCGATGTCCGCGGTGGAGATCCCGCACACCAGCCTCAGGGTCAGCGCGAGCTGGGCCTCCTGGGCCAGTGCGGGGTGGCAGCACATGAACACCAGACGGAGCCGCTCGTCGGTGATGCGGTCGGCGGTCCCGTCCATCCACACCCCGGCCGGGTCCTCCACCTCGCGCGCCGGGTGCTCCTCGGGTTCCACCAGGAGTGGCAGCTTGGAGCGCAGGACCTGCTCGCGCCGGGTCGCGTCGATGGCCCGGCGCTTCGCCGCGGTGGTCAGCCAGCCCAGGGGACTGGTCGGGACGCCGTCCCGGGGCCAGGCCGCCAGGGCCGAGGCGTACGCCTCCTGGACGCACTCCTCCGCCAGGTCGAGGTCGCGCGCGACGCGCACCGTCGAGGCGAGCACGACGGCCCAACCCCGACGGTGCGCGTCAGCGACAGCTGCCGCCACGGCAGCGGGCGAGAGGCCACTCACCTCGTGACCGGCTCCCGCACGAAGCTGCCGGCTACGGGGCGGACCTCGACGCCACCGCCGTACTGGGTGACCGGGTTGCGGCCGGCGATCCTCAGGGCCTCGTCCAGGTCCGGCGCCTCGATGATGTAGAAGCCGGCCACCACTTCCTTCCCCTCGAGGAAGGGGCCGTCCGTCACCGCGTCGCCGCGGATCGACGTGGCGGTGGCGATCGACTCCAGCGCGAAGGCGGCCGTCATGCAGCCCGCCTCCTCCAGCTCCCGGGCGTGACGCTCGTGCACCTCGAGCTCCTCCGGTGACGCGTTATCGCCGTGCGCGGCGTCCGCCGCGTAGATCAGGACGGCGTACTGAGCCATGGTCTTCTCCTTCCGGGTCAATGTGAGCCTGACACCCCTATGTCGAACGGGCACCGCGAATTCGACAACGGGTGCGGCCGGCGCAGGCGTCGGGTCCTCCACCAGATGCCCGAGGTGCGGCTCCCGCATCCGGGCGATGAGGGCTGCGGGGCCGGTTGCCTCACCGGTACGACGGGTGGACGAGGGCCGCACCGCCGAACGGCCCTCTAATCGAAGGGACATCGGACGGGTCTGCGAACGGGGAACAGCATGGCGCTCGGCACGGCGGACGTCGCCCACATCCTGCTCGCGCTCGTCGTCATCCTTGTCGCCGCGCACGGTGTCGGGGAGCTCTTCGCCCGGCTGCGCCAGCCCCGCGTGATCGGCGAGATCGTCGGCGGGCTCCTGCTCGGCCCGACGGTCCTCGGCGCACTGGCCCCGGCGGCGCAGCACTGGCTGTTCCCGGCACACGGGACGACCGCGACCGTGCTCGGCTCGACCTACCAGCTCGGGCTGCTGCTGCTGATGTACTGCTCCGGCATCGAGGTGCGGTCGGCGGTTCGGCGCCGCGAGGGCCGCACGGTGGCGTGGATCCTCGGCACGGGCACCGTCCTGCCGTTCCTGGCGGGGCTGGCCGTGCTGCCGTTCGTCGCCGAGCGCACGTTCTACGGCCCGGCGGGCAACCACACCTCGTTCCTGCTCGTCTTCGGCATCGCCATGGCGGTCACCAGCATCCCGGTCATCTCGCGCATCATGCTCGACCTCGGGATCCTGGGAACTCCGTTCTCCCGCATCGTGATCGGCGCGGCCGTGGTCGAGGACGTGCTGCTCTACATCGTGCTCGCCGTGGCGCTCGGTGCCGCCGCCGAGCCCTCCAGCGCGCTGTTCGGGCTGCCCGGCGCCATCGGGGTCGTCCCCGGCTCGTCGTGGGACTTCGCGTACCACTCGGCCGCCACGGTCGGTGTGCTCGGGCTGAGCCTGCTCGTCGGCCGCCCGCTCTACCGGGCCACCGCGGCCTCCCGGGTCAACCTGGTCCGCCGTCGCAGCCCGGTCGCCTTCCAGCTCGTCTTCCTCCTGCTGGCCTGCCTGCTGTGCATCTTCCTCGGCATCCAGCCGTTCTTCGGTGCCTTCGTCGCCGGGATCATCGTCGGCTCGGCCACGACCGCGCCGAACCCGGCGGAGGAGGGGGCCACGGTCGCGATCAAGGACTTCGCGTTCGCGTTCTTCGTCCCGATCTACTTCGCGGTCGTGGGCCTGCAGCTGGACCTGCTGCACAGCTTCAACCCGTTGTTCTTCCTCGCCTACCTGCTCTTCGCCTGCGCGGTGAAGGCGGTCAGCGTGTATGCCGGCGCCCGCTTCGGGGGTCAGCCCTCCGCGGCGGCGGTCAACCTCGCGGTGGCCATGAACGCGCGTGGTGGTCCGGGGATCGTGCTCGCCTCGGTCGTCTTCGGCGCCGGCATCATCAACCAGTCCTTCTACGCCGTGCTCGTGCTGCTGGCCGTCGTCACCTCATTGCTGGCCGGCAGCTGGCTCGAGCGCGTGCCGCGCGACCGGCTCCTCGGCGCCCACGACGACGACCGGTCGACCCGGTCACGGTCCGGGCGCGCCACCGGCCGGCAGCCACACGGCATACCGGCCGGCGAAGGTGGGCCCGCGGCCCACCGTGACCCTGCGGGCGGCTAGCCCAGGTCGATGCGGGCCCAGTCGAGCTGGCCCTTGAACCAGTCGCCACCGTTCTTGGACCCGATGTAGATCGGCTCCTTGGTCAGGGTGATGTTGCCGACCTTCACCGACTTCGAGCTGACCTGGTTGCCGTCGACGGTCAGGGTGACGGCGTTGTCCGTCTTGGTGCACGCCAGGGTGTGCCAGGCGTCGTCGTCGAGGTTCGGGCCCGCCACGAGGTTGGCCTTGGTGATGCTTCCGTTGAAGAAGCACAGGGCCTGGGCGATGCTGCGCTTCTTGCGGGCCACGACCTCCAGCCGGAACGTCCCGCCGGGCGTGGCGCGGACGATGTCGTAGTCGCCCACGTCGGTGCCGGGGACGTCGTCGATCTGCAGCCGCGCCGAGACCGTCACGGGCCTGCTGCCGATGGGCACCTTGGTGGCGCCCTTGACGACGACCTGGCCCGACGTGCCGTCGAAGGTCAGCACGTCGCCGTCCGAGGTGACGCCGCCCTTGATCGTCCCGTCCAGGTGGTTGGGCCCGCTGTCGGACACCGTCGACGACGACGAGTCGTTCATCTCCCAGTCCGCGAACGTGGTGGTGCCCCCGTCGGCGGCGGCGGCGGGGGCCAGGGCAGCCGTGAGGGCAAGGGCAATCGCTGCGTGCATGGTGGCTCTCCTTCAGGTGTGGCGCCGGACGCGTCTCCGGCCGACCTGACCCTGACCCCGGTCCCCCTCCTGGGCTCGCGGCCGAGCGGGTCGGCCCCACCATTGCGGCGAACGCCCGACCCCGGGACGGGCGATTGCATGGCATCGGACTCACCCCTTCGCCGGATCTGCGGGCCGGGCGTGCCCCGTGCAATGGAGGGGTGGGGAACGCGGATCGCCCGCCCCCGGACTTCCTTCGACACCAGGGGGTTTGACCGACCGATGCTGACCTTCGTCCTGGGCACCGGCCGTTGTGGCTCGACGTTGATCGCCGAGCTTGTGGCGCGGCACCCCGACGTCGGCTTCGTGTCCAACGTCGACGACAAGCTCTCCCGGCTCAACCTCAAGGGCCGCTGGAACAGCGCGCTGTTCGCCAGGTCCGACGAGCGGGACCCGTCGCTGCGGCCGTTCCGCGACCGTCGTCGGGCGCTGGAGCGCGGCCGGCTGCGGGTGGCGCCGTCCGAGGGCTGGTCGGTGCTCGAGCGGCAGGTGTCCGGCATCTTCCCCCAGCCCACGCGTGACCTGACCGCCGCGGACGCCACGCCCTGGCTCGTCGGGCGGATCCGCGAGTTCTTCGACAGCCGGATCGAGGCCCAGGGCAAGCCGATGTTCATGCACCACCTCACCGGGTGGCCGCGCTCGGGCCTGCTGTCCGCGGCGTACCCCGAGGCGAGGTACGTCAACGTCATCCGCGACGGCCGGGCGGTCGCCAACTCGTGGCTACAGATGGGTTGGTGGGACGGCTACCAGGGGCCGGAGCGCTGGTATCTCGGCCCGTTGCCGGAGGCCTACCGCGAGGAGTGGGAGGAGTCGGGGCGTTCCTTCGTCGTGCTCGCCGGCCTCGGCTGGAAGGTGCTCATGGACGCCATCAAGGAGGCCCGGGCGCAGGCACCGGCCGGGCACTGGCTCGACGTGCGCCTCGAGGACTTCATGACCGACCCGCGCGGCCAGATGGAGGCCGTCCTGGACTTCCTCGGTCTGGAGTGGACGCCGCAGTACGAAGCCGGGTTCGCCCGGCACTCCTTCCAGGCCAGCCGCGGACAGGCCTGGCGCCGCGACCTCAACGAGGCCCAGGTCGAGCAGCTCGAGCGCGTCATCGCCAAGCCGCTGCTCGAGCACGGCTACGAGCTGACCGAACCCCGACCCGACCACCGGACCCGCTGACGCACGGCGTCGGCTGAACACCCAAGGAGCCCCTCGTGTCCCAGGACATGGTTGTCCCCACCGCCGAGACCCTCGCGACCCGCACCTGCACGATCTACGTCGTCCGCCACGGCACGACGACGATGAACGTGGAAAACCGTTACCGCGGACGCCGGGACATCCCCCTCGACGCGCAGGGCTACCAGGACGCGGTGGACGCGGCGCGCCAGCTGTCCAAGGTTGGCCTGGCCGCGGTCTACACCGGCAGCCTGCGGCGCACCATCGCCACCGGGCAGATCATCGCCGACGAGGCCGGGGTGCCGGACATCCGGATCATGCACGGCCTCATCAACGTCGACTACGGCGCGTGGGAGGGGATGACCTCCCAGGAGGCCGAGATGTACGACCCGGTCGCGTTCCGGCTGTACAAGACGTCGCCCTCGCGCGCCGTGTGCCCCAATGGCGAGCGGCTGCGCGACGCCCAGGAGCGGATGCTCTCGGCCCTGCAGCTCATCGGTTCGCGCCACCCTGGTGAGCACGTCGCCGTGGTCTCCCACGCAGTGATGATCCGGCTCGTGGTGGCCGCCCTGGAGCACACCGAGGGCGAGCAGTGGCGCATCCCGGTGGGGCGCGGCTCGCTGACCACGATGATGGTCGAGGACGGCCGGGTGCGGCTGCACCGGCTGCCAGATGGCGATGACGTCGACTGAACCCGGTCGCACGCCCGGCCCGAGTCCGGCGAGCGCCCGGCTGTGAGCCCGGACGCGCGCGTCGGCGCAGATCAGGGCCGGTATGCCGGGCCGTGCGTGGGCGCGCCCCCGGCCGGGACCGCGACGGTGAACCGGGCGTGACCGGCGGGTAGCATGGCGGCGGCAGCGTGGCCGGGAACCCTCGGTGCGCTGTCGGCCTCCGACGTCGACCTTCTGGAGCCCACCCGCGTGACTACCTCCCGCCCGGCTGCCGTCATCGTCCTCGCCGCAGGCGAAGGCACTCGCATGAAGTCGGCCACCCCCAAGGTGCTGCACCCCATCGCAGGGCGGACCCTCCTGGGTCACGCCATCGCGGCTGCGCGCGGCACCGACCCCGTCCACCTCGCGGTCGTCGTCCGGCACGAGCGGGACCGTGTCGCCGCCCACGTCGCGGAAGTCGACCCGGCGGCGGTCATCGCCGACCAGGACGAGGTGCCGGGCACCGGCCGGGCCACCGAGTGCGCCCTGGACCTGCTGCCCGCCGACCTCGAGGGCACCGTGCTGGTGACCTACGGCGACGTGCCGCTGCTGACCGCGGCCACGCTGCACGACCTGATCGAGGTCCACCACGCCAGCGGCAGCGCGGTCACCGTGATCACCGCGACGCTGGAGGACCCGCACGGCTACGGCCGCATCCTGCGCGACGAGCACGGCGAGGTCGCCGGCATCGTCGAGCAGAAGGACGCCACGGCCGAGCAGCGGGCGATCACCGAGATCAACTCCGGCCTCTACGCCTTCGACGCCACCGTGCTGCGCAAGGCGCTGGCCGAGGTGGGCACCGACAACGCCCAGGGCGAGAAGTACCTCACCGACGTGCTCGCCATCGCCCGGCGGGAGGGCCTGAAAGTCAGCGCGCACCTGGTCGCCGACCTGTGGCAGACCGAGGGCGTCAACGACCGCGTCCAGCTTGCCCGGCTCGGCGCCGAGCTCAACCGCCGCATCCTCGAGGGGTGGATGCGCGAGGGCGTCACCGTCGTCGACCCGTCGAGCACGTGGGTGGACGCCGACGTCACCATCGGCCGCGACACCGTGATCCAGCCCGGCACCCAGCTCAAGGGCGCGACCACCATCGGCTCCGGCGTCACGCTCGGCCCGGACACCACGCTGGAGGACGTGGAGGTTCGCGACGGCGCCAGCGTCGTGCGCACCCACGGCTCGCTCGCGGTGATCGGCGAGGGCGCGAGCGTCGGGCCGTTCGCCTACCTGCGCCCCGGCACCGAGCTCGGCACCAAGGGCAAGATCGGCACCTTCGTCGAGACGAAGAACACCACGATCGGCGAGGGCGGCAAGGTCCCCCACCTGACCTACGCCGGCGACGCCACGATCGGTGCCGGCGCCAACATCGGGGCCGGCACGATCTTCGCCAACTACGACGGGGTGAACAAGTACCCCACTGTGGTCGGTGACCACAGCTTCGTCGGGTCCAACTCGGTCATCGTCGCCCCGCGCACGATCGCCCCGGGCAGCTACGTCGCGGCCGGCTCGGCCGTCACCGTCGACGTCTGGCCCGGCGAGCTTGCCGTCGCCCGCGGCCGGCAGCGCAACATCGCCGGGTGGGTCGCGCGGGCCCGCGCCGGCACCCGCACCGCAGCCGCCGCCGAGGCAGCTGCCGAGGCAGCCGTCTCCCAGGTGGCCGCCACCAGCCCGACCGACCGCCCCGACGCCCCCGAAGGGACCCCCGCCTCATGACCGGTCTGAAGCGCACCACCGAGAAGAACCTCATGGTCTTCTCCGGTCGGGCCCACCGCCAGCTCGCCGAGGAGGTCGCCTACCAGCTCGGCACCGACCTCGTGCCGATGCAGGCCTACGAGTTCGCCAACAGCGAGATCTACGTCCGCTACGAGGAGTCGGTCCGCGGCTCCGACGCCTTCGTCATCCAGAGCCACACGGCGCCGGTGAACGAGTGGATCATGGAGCACCTGATCATGGTCGACGCGCTCAAGCGCGCCTCGGCCAAGCGGATCACCGTGGTCATGCCCTTCTACGGCTATGCCCGTCAGGACAAGAAGCACCGCGGCCGCGAGCCGATCTCGGCCCGCCTCATGGCCGACCTGTTCAAGACGGCCGGCGCCGACCGGCTCATCTGCGTCGACCTGCACACCAGCCAGATCCAGGGCTTCTTCGACGGACCGGTCGACCACCTCATGGCGCTGCCGATCCTGTCGGACTACGTGCGCCAGAAGTACGGCCAGGAGCAGCTCGCGGTGGTGTCCCCCGACGCGGGGCGCATCAAGGTCGCCGAGCAGTGGTCCGACCGCCTCGGCGGGGCCCCGCTGGCGTTCATCCACAAGACCCGCGACATCACCCGTCCCAACGAGACGGTGGCCAACCGCGTCGTCGGTGAGGTCAAGGGCCGCACCTGCATCCTCGTCGACGACATGATCGACACCGCCGGCACCATCACCAAGGCGGCCGACGCGCTCATCGCCGACGGCGCCTCGGACGTCATCATCGCCGCCACCCACGCGATCCTGTCCGGTCCCGCCGTGGACCGGCTGAAGAACTGCGCCGTGCGCGAGGTCATCGTCACCAACACGCTGCCCATCGCCGCCGAGCGCCACTTCGACAAGCTGACCGAGCTGTCGATCGCGCCGCTGATCAGCCAGGCCATCCGCGAGGTCTTCGAGGACGGCTCGGTCACCAAGCTGTTCGACGGCAAGGCCTGACGCCCCCGTCCCACCCTTCTTGCTCAGCTCAGGCCGGTTCCCGAGGGCGTTCAGTCCCGGGGACCGGCCTGGGTCGAGCAAACCGGCCTGAAGCGAGCCCGGGGCCTGGCGTTAGGGCCCGATTTCCGTATGACGCGGCCCCTCGCCTAGAATCGCGAGGTTGCCTCGGCGAGGGACGCTGCAGGGCTGGTGCGAACCAGAGCCCGTGAAGCAGTCCGTGATCGACGCGGTGGTGCTGGACGCCTGTCTCGCGCCCGCACGCGCCGGTTCGCCCGCGTCGTGCCGCGCCCCGCGTCGAGGCCACCGCACACCAGGAACACCACCCACCGTGCGCGTGCCGCCCGCTATCCGGCCCGTGCGCGACCGTGAAGCAAGCACAGGAGAGACATCGTGTCCGAGATCAAGCTCGCCGCCGAGACCCGCACCGAGTTCGGCAAGGGTGCCGCCCGCCGCATCCGCCGCGCCCACCAGATCCCCGCCGTGATGTACGGCCACGGCACCGAGCCGGTGCACATCACCCTGCCGGGCCACGACACGATGATGGCGCTCAAGCACGCCAACGCCCTGCTCACCATCGAGCTCGACGGCAAGCAGCACCTGGCCCTGGCCAAGGACGTCCAGCGTGACGCCATCAAGCCGGTCATCGACCACGTCGACCTCGTCGTGGTGAAGAAGGGCGAGAAGGTCACCGTCGACGTGCAGGTCCACGTGACCGGCGACGCCGCCCCGGAGACCGTGGTGACCGTCGAGCAGCAGACCGTGCAGCTCGAGGCCGAGGCCACCCACCTGCCCGAGAGCATCGAGGTCTCGGTCGAGGGCGCCGTCGCCGGCACCCAGATCCACGCCTCCGACCTGACCCTGCCGAGCGGCACCTCGCTGGTGACTGACGCCGAGCACCTCATCGTCAACGTCAGCCAGGCGATCACCGCCGAGGCCCTCGAGGCCGAGCTCGCCGAGGCCGAGGCCGAGGCCGGCATCGAGCACGAGGAGGCCGGCGAGGCCGCCGAGGGCGAGGCCGCTGCCGAGGGCGAGACCGAGGCTGCCGCCGAGGGCACCGACGAGGCCTGAGCCGCTGCACGGCCCGGGGCACGCGCCCCGGGCCACACGGCATACTGCATCTCCCATGGACACCTGGCTCATCGTCGGACTCGGCAACCCCGGTCCGTCCTATGCCGGTAACCGGCACAACGTCGGCGCCATGGTCATCGACGAGCTGGCCGCCCGCGCCGGTGCGACCCTGCGGTCGCACAAGGCGCGGGCGGTCGCGTCCGAGATCCGCATCGGCACCCTGCCCGGCGGGGCGCCCGGGCCCCGGGCGGTCATCGCCCGGCCGCTGTCGTACATGAACGAGTCCGGTGGTCCCGTCGCCGGGTTGGTGTCGTTCTTCAAGATCCCCGTCGAGCATCTCGTCGTCGTCCACGACGAGCTCGACATCCCCTTCGCCGACGTGCGCCTCAAGCGCGGTGGCGGCGAGGGTGGCCACAACGGGTTGAAGTCGATCACCAAGTCGGTCGGCACCCGTGACTACCTGCGCGTGCGGGTCGGCATCGGCCGCCCGCCCGGCCGCATGGACGCTGCGGCCTTTGTCCTCAAGGACTTCTCCGGCACCGAGCGCACCGAGCTGCCGTTCCTGCTCGGCGACAGCGCCGACGCGATCGAGAAGCTGGTCACCGACGGCCTCGAAGCGACCCAGCAGGTCTTCCACTCCCGCTGAGGTTCACGGCGCCCGCGACGCAGCGTGGCTCCATACGTTTGCATGAGCCTGGCGCTCCTTCCAAGAGCGCAAGGGCGCTCGTCCAGGAGGGCGATCGCCCGAATTTGTTTGTGCGGCAAGGTGGTTGGACCGGCGGGTTCCGACCATGCCTCTCCCGCCCACCGGTACACAGGTCCTTCCGGGAAGGGTGGGGTGGGAAGGCGGACCGCGGATGACCGACTACGCGCGCCCGACCCGTCGCCAACGGCGCAGACGCGCCGCTCGCGGCTCAGGGGTCGTGCCCGCACAGGTCGGGACCCCGGACGCCATCCGCACGGAGTCGCTGACCACCACCCGCACCGCGCCTGACGTCCTCGACGCGCCACCGCAGCCGAGCGTCCGGGCGCGGGTCTGGGAGCGCCGCTACCGGCGCACCGCCGTCCTCATGGACCTGCTCGCCGGCTGCGTCGCCGCCGTGCTGGGCTGTGTCGTCCGGTTCGGCGCGGAGCCCCGCCTGGCCTACGTGCTGCTCAGCATGGCCGTCCCGGTCGCGTGGATCGTCGCGGTGACGTGTACGCACGGCTACGAGAGCCGCTACATGGGCGTCAGCACCGAGGAGTACCGCGCGCTCGTCGACGCCGCACTGGGCCTGTTGGCGGTCGTCTCGGTGGTGGCGTTCGCGGGCCAGATCACCATTGCCCGTGGCTACGTCGTCCTCGTGCTGCCCGCGCTGTTCGTGCTCTCGCTCATGGGGCGCAAGGGGTTGCGCCGCTGGCTGCACGCGCAGCGCCGTGCCGGGCTGTTCATGCAGCGCACCGTCGTCCTGGGCCGTGCCGACTCCGCACGCGACCTCATCCGTCAGGTGCAGGCCTCGCCGGTGCACGGCCTGTCCGTGGTGGCCGCGTGCGTGTCCGGCCTCGACGGCGCGTGGGAGGACGCCCCGGAGCTGGAGGGCGTCACCGTCTACGGCTGCCCGGAGGACGCCGTGGCCGCCGTCGACCTCTTCGACGCCGACGTCGTCGCCGTCGCCAGCCACCCGGACCTCGGCGGACCGGTGCTGCGCCGGTTGGCGTGGGCCCTGGAGGAGCGCGACGTCGACCTCGTCGTGGCTCCCGGGATCCTCGAGGTCGCCGGCCCCCGGCTGTCCATCCGACCCGTGGCCGGCACCCCGCTGCTGCACGTCGAGCGCCCGGTCATGTCCGGGGTGCGCCGCGCCGTCAAGGTCGTGGTCGAGCGGGTCATGGCCATCTGCATCGCCCTCGCCGCACTGCCGGCCATCGAGCTGGTCGCCCTCGCCGTGCACCTCGACTCGGCAGGCCCGATCCTGTTCCGGCAGAATCGGATCGGGGCCCGGGGAGAGCCGTTCGAGATGCTCAAGTTCCGCACCATGGTCACCGACGCCGAAGACCGGATCGCCGAGATCGACGACGGTCACGAGACCAACGCGGTGCTGTTCAAGAAGCGCAACGACCCGCGGGTGACCCGGGTGGGCAAGATCCTGCGGCGCTACTCCCTGGACGAGCTGCCCCAGCTGTTCAACGTGCTCAGGGGCGACATGTCCCTCGTCGGCCCGCGGCCCCCGCTGCCGCAGGAGGTCGAGAAGTACGAGCCCGACGCGGTCCGGCGCCTGCGGGTGCAGCCGGGCCTGACCGGGCTGTGGCAGGTCAGTGGCCGCAGTGACCTGTCGTGGGAGGAGTCGCTGCGGCTCGACCTCTGGTACGTCGACAACTGGTCGCTCGTGCTGGACGTGCAGATCCTGATCCGCACGCTGCGCGCCGTGGTCCGGGGCGCGGGGGCTTACTAGGGGGCGGCACCGGGTCGGCCGGGGGCCCACGATGCCTCCGGACCGGCTCGGTGCGCCATGAGCGCACAAAGGAGAGCCATGCGCACAGCACCACCGAACACGGCCGCGGACGCAGCGACCGGGAACGTGCCGGCCACACCACCCGTCGGGGTGCCGCGATGAGCACCCGCGGCGTCGTGGCCACGTCCCTGGCCGCCACGCTGGTCCTCGCCGGCGCGGCCGCCGCGCAGGCTTCCGTCACCACCAACCCCCTCTCCTGCGTCCAGCCCGACGGCCGGGTGAGCGCCGTCGCGATCAGCGGCGGCACGGCATACCTCGGCGGGAGCTTCACCCACGTCAAGGACAAGGGCGGCGCCACGGTGGTGCGCAACCGGCTGGCTGCGGTCGACACCGCAACCTGCGCGCTGCTGCCGTGGGCACCATCGGCGGACAGCAACGTCCTCGCCCTGGCCGTGCAGGGCAGCACCGTCTTGGCCGGCGGCGACTTCACCCACATCGGTACGACGGCCCGCAACCACCTGGCGGGCCTGGCCACCGGCAGCGGGGCACTGACGTCGTTCAACCCCAACGTCAACAACAGCGTGCGGGCCCTGGCCGTGTCGGGCTCGACGCTGTACGCCGGCGGGACGTTCACCTCGGTCGGCGGGACCTCACGGAGCAAGCTGGCGGCGTTCTCCACCGCGGACGGCAGCCTCGCCGCGTGGAAGCCCAAGGCGTCCGGGGCCGTCAACGCGCTCACGATGTCTGCGGACGGCTCCGACGTCTACGTCGGCGGCACGTTCACCGCGATCAACGGCACGGGCTCGGCGGCCTACCTCGCGGCCGTCAAGGCGTCGGGCAACGGGGCGCTGGACCCGTCGTTCGACCCGGCACCCACCTTCCCGATCCTCGCCCTGGCCGCCGACCAGCGCGGGGTGTATGCCGGTGCCGGCGGCTCCGGTGGCCACTTCGTGATCTGGAACCTCGACGGCTCGCTCCAGCGACCCGTCTACCAGACCGATGGCGGCGTGCAGGGCGTGGCGGTCGACGGCGACTCGGTGTATGCCGGGGGCCACTTCACGAACTACTGCGTCGGCAACACCGGCTCGGGCAGCCCGTTCCTGTGCTCGACCAACCTCCCGCGGCGCAAGATGTTCGAGGTGTCGCTGTCCTCGGGCAACCTGACCGGCTGGAACCCCGCCCTCAACAGTGCCCACGGCGCCTTCGCGGTGGTCGTCGACCCGGCGACCCACCGCCTGTGGGTCGGCGGTGACTTCACCACCGTCAACGGGTCCGCCGTGGCCCACCTGGCGGTCTTCCCGCCCACGCCGTAGCCCGGCCACGCACGCCCGGGAGGCACCCGGCCTCCCGGGCGGTGCCATGCCCGCGGGTCGCTGGGTGCGGGAGGCCCTGGGTGCGGGGGTATGCCGGGTGCGGCCCCCGGGACGGACCTCCGGAAAGCGGACGTGTCGCGGTCGGACGGTGGCGCGATCGGACCGAGTGCGCGGTCGGACAGGTGGGGTGGGCGTGCGGCAACAGCCGGCCCCGTCACCGTTGGCGGGTGGCGGGGCCGGCTGCCGAGCGTGGCTGGCGCCGTGGCTCAGGGGGTCCCGGTGAAGAGCACCAGGCCTTGCTGCACCCGGGTGGGGCTGGCGACCCAGGTGAAGTCGCCGCCGACGAGCAGACCGGCCGGCACGGCCGCGAACGACCACACGCCCATCGGGGAGTCGAAGCTCGGCGAGTCGGGCAGGAGCGCCCCGGACGACGCGCTGAACACGGCAAACCGCTGGCGTGCCGAGGTCGTGGTGCCGGTGGGGACGACGCGGCACTGGCTCCCGTGCGTGCCGTAGTAGAAGTCGCCGTTGACCTCGAGCGCGCCCTGCATCCCGCCGTTGCAGGCGGTCCGCCAGTGCAGGCCCGTGCTCGAGTAGGTGGTCAGGTAGACCGCATCCCACTGGTAGATGTCGTCGGGGCAGATGTCCCCGCCATACAGCCGCCTGCCGTCGTCACTGAGGTACAGGTGCACGATCCACGTTCCGACCGTGCTGCAGCCGCCGAGGACACCGCCAAGCTGCCGCGCGTTGAGCGCACCGGTCGTGCCGCTGACGACCGCGATGCCTCCGGGGCGGGAGACGCCGTTGACCGTGGTGAACGGTCCGCCGAGGAAGACCATGCTTCCGTCCGCCTTGACCGCCAGGCTCTGCACCATGCCCCCCTGCCGAAGGGTGCCGGCGGGGCCGGAGGTGTTGGCCTTGAACGTCGAGTAGATGGCTGCGATCACCGGGCTGAGCTTGACCGTGTGGCTGTGGGCCGTGCCGTTGACCGTGGTGAACTGGCCGGCCGCGTAGACCGCGTTGCCTCCGAAGCCAAGGGCCAGGACCTGGTTGTTGAAGACCGGCTTGAAGTAGGGGTCCAACATGCCTGTGCTGGTGACGATCGAGGCCATCCGGCTGCGGGCCTGACCCTGCACGTGCAGGAACGCGCCACCGAGGTAGAGCCGCGAGCCGTCGGCGGAGAGCTGCAGGTCGAGGACCTCGTTGTCGGTGTCGGCGGTGAAGGACGGGTCGACGGCGCCGGTGCTGGCCTTCAGGGCTGCGATGCCCTTGCGGACCACGCCGTTGACGCTGGTCATCTCCCCGCCGACGAAGACGGTGCTGCCGGACGGGGCCAGGGCACGGACGCGGTCGCCGGACACGGGGTCCCAGCCGGTCAGCGCGCCGGTGTTGACGTTGAAGGCCGCCGCGTCGTGGCGGGTGGCCGACCAGGACTGGCCGAACCGGCCGCCGACGTAGAGCAGGGCGCCCTTGAGGGCGAGGGCGGAGACCTCCGGGAGGCAGGCCGGGTTGGCGTTTCCATTCCCGGTGGTGTGCCGGATGTTGCAGCCATAGAGGCCGGGATTCAGGCTGCCGATGGTGCCGCCAGGGGTCACCGATGCGAGCCTCGGGCGGGAGATGCCTCCGATCACGGTGAACAGCCCGCCGACGTAGGCCGTGCCGTCGGAGGGGTCGACGGACAAGGCCTCGACAGTGCCGTTCGCCGATGGGTTCCACGATGTGACGTAGCCGGTTGTGGTGTACCAGGCGGCAACTCGGCTCCGTGCCACGCTGGCGGTGCCGCTGGCGGCGGTGTCGAAGGTGCCGCCGCCGTACAGGCGAGACCCGTCGGGTGACAGCCCCAGGGTGAGCACCGAGGCCGTTGCCCCCGACCGGAACGTGCCGTCCAAGGCCCCTGTCGTGGCCGACAGCTTGGCCAGGCGGTACCGCGTCGTGCCGTTGACGACGGTGAAGTCCCCCCCGGCGAAGACCGAGCTGCCGGCGTAGGCGAGGCTGCGCACTGTGGAGCTGGCGCTGGCGGACCAGCCCGGGACCGCCGCGCCGCCGTTCTGGTCGACCGCGCCGAGCCGGGTCGCGGCGACCGGGGTCGAGCCGATCTGGGTGAAGTCACCACCGAGGACGACCGCCTTGTCGGTGACCGCGATCGCGTAGACCGTGCCCTTGGGTCGGGGATTCCAGCTGGTGACCTTGCCGCCGGCCGTGATCTGGGCGGCGCCGGGACGGTAGACGCCGTCCACGTGGGTGAAGCTGCCGCCGATGAACCACCCGCCGGACCCGTCAGGCACGGCGGCGTTGACCACGTCGTCGACCAGCGGCGCGCCGGAGAGCCGGTTGCCGCTGCTGCCGTCGACGCCCACGCCGTAGCCCGTGGACGGACCGACGTAGTCGAATCCACCGGCGAGGTAGACCCGTCCGCCGGCCGCGACGATGTCCGTGACGCGGCCGTTGGTGCCCCACCAGCTCGGGACGTCTGCGGGAGCGGGGTTGTAGCTCAGGTTGGGTGGCGACGCCGACGCGGCGACGGGGAGCGCCAGCGCCACGGCCAGCCCGAGGAGGGCGGCGAGCCGGCGGCGGGGGCTGCCGCGCAGCAGGTGGAACCCGGCGCGAGCGGTCATGGTCAGCAGGCTTTCGAAGCGATGGTGGAGGCGGAGCCGGACATCTGAGCGGCGTTGCCGAGCGCGGCCCTGCCCTTGGCGTCGGTGGCCGCGGCGTCGGCCAGGGTGGTGCTCTGCAGCGTCGAGGCGGCAACCAGGGCCTGCTGCACCTCGGTCGTGCTGAGGACGGTGGGTGGGTGGGCCTCTGCGGCGACCGCGCTGCGCAGGGCGGCGAGGTCGCTGGTGACCCGGGCTGCCGCTGCCTGCAGCGGGCCGAGGCTCGCCCTCATCCGCGCCGTGCCGGAGCCCTCGGCGGCGACCGCCGAGCGCGCCCGGGCGGCGGCCGACCACGTCGCCGCGGCGTTGTCCCGCACGGAGGTGCAGTCGCGCACCCCGCCGAAGGCGGAAGCCCGCTCGCGCGCGAGTGCCGCCCGTCCGGCGGCCAGGGCGTCGGCGACGGCCTGGCGCTGGGTCGCCAGGTTGCTGGCGGTCCGCACCCCGGCGCTCGCGCTGGTCAGGGTGAACAACGAGGTGGTCAGGGTTCTGTTGGCTGCCATCACCCGCTGCTGCCCCGGCGTCAGCGACACCGGGGCGACGGTCGCCGGCGAGGTCGGCGTGGAGGTGCCGGGCCCGGCGGAGTCCGTCGAGGAGCTCGCGGCGGCCGTCGGACGGGCACCCGAGCCGTCGCTGGAGCACCCGGTCAGGGTCAGGGCGGCCGCGGCCCCGAGGGCGGCGAGCACGCGCAGGCGCACGGTCACCACCGGGTCCTCCCGAGGGTGGCGCCCGGCAGGGCTGCGGCCGGCCGGCGGCGCAGCCGGCTGGTCTGTGGGTCCATGCGGACCTCCTCGAGGTAGAGCCGTTCGAGCTGGTCCACGGCCGCGTCCCAGCGGTAGGTGTCGAGCACCTGCCGGCGCAGGCCCGCGGCGGCAGCCCGCTCCTCCCGCGGCGCGGCGAGGGCGGTGGTCAGGGCGGTTGCGAGGCCGGCCTCGTCGCCGGCGGGGAACACCCGTCGGCCCGGGGCGTCGGCGCCCAGCACCTCGAGGTGGGGAGCGATGTCGCTGGCTACCACGGGCGTCCCGTGCGAAGCAGCCTCCAGGAGGGTCAGCGGCAGTCCCTCCAGCAGCGAGGGCTGCACGAACGCCGCCGCGTGCCGGTAGAGCTCGGCCAGCAGGTCGCCGTACGCGAAGCCGGTGAGCATGACCCGGGGGTCCTGCGCGGCCAGGTCCCGCACTAGGCCGGTGTAGTCGTCGGTGAAGCTGGAGTCGCCCACGACGACCAGGGGCAGGTTGCCCGGCACCCGCCGGTAGGCCCGCAACAGCTGGTCCGGCGCCTTCTCCGGCACCAGCCGCCCGACGAACAATGCGTAGCCGCCCGGGGTCAGGCCGAGCTCGTCGACGATCCGGTGCGCCGGCAGGTCCGGGGGCTCGACGACGCCGTTGGGGATGTAGTCGCAGCCGTGGCTGAAGTGCTCGAGGTAGTGGTTTTCCAGGGCTCTGGACACGACCACCGTCCGGTCCGGCAGGTGGCCGCTCATCCAGTGGCCGGCCCCGAGCACGGCCTGGGCGGCGTGGCCCCACTTGCCCCTCTGGTGGTCCAGACCGTGGATCGTCAGCACCACCTTGGCGTGCGAGAGGTAGTGCGGCACCGGGCTCAGCAGGCCAGGGCCGATCCCGTGGTAGTGCACGATGTCGGCGCCGCCGAGCAGCCCCAGCGCCGTGGAGGAGGCGCTGTGCACGATGGCGTCGAGGTGCTTGGTGCCCACCGTCGGTGCGCTGCGCAGTTCCATGCCCAGGTATGCCGCGTCCCTCGCCGCACCGTAGGAGGACCGGCAGAACACGGTGACGTGGTGGCCCCGCTCGGCCAGGCGGCGCCCGACCTCCTCCACATGGTGCTCGATCCCGCCGAAGGTCGCGGGCAGGCCCTTCTGGCCGATCATCACGATCCGCAGTGGGCGCCAGGCGGCTGCCACCGGGGCCGGGGGTTGCGGGCGGCGGCGCGTGGCTCGGGACGGGACGGTCCTCAGGTGGATGGTCAACGGCGCTCCCGTCCTCGTCGCACGCGGCGCTCCGCTCGCGCCTGCTGGTGCCCAGCCGACCGCGCATACGCATGTGTGAACAGACACCAAAAGCGTTGCTCAGCAACGGGATTCGTGGTCCCAGTGATTGCATGAGCGGCAGCTACAGGATCTGCGGCCACGGCTGCGGTGGGTGGATGAGCGCTGGCTCATGCACCTGGCGTAGAGGTGCGCCCGGCCACCACGCGGCCGACCCGGCCGCGTCCACGCAGCAGGGCGCTGAGCATGGTGCGGTCGTCCTGGCTCAGCCCGAGCAGGAGCACTGCGGCCAGGTAGGCCACGGTCACCACGACGGCGCCCACGACCAGGGTGGGCAGCCAGCCGGGGACGTAGCGGTGCACCAGCATGGCGGCCGCGACGGCGGGGACGCCGGCCAGCAGGGCCTTGCCGATCCCGGCCCCGGACGGCGCGACCCCCAGGGTGAAGCGCACCTGGGTGGCCTTGGCGACGTTGGCCACGACCAGCGCCGCGCTCCAGGCGATGGCGGCGCCGACGGCGCCGTAGGCGGGGATGAGCCACATGCTCAGGGCGATGTCGAGGACGAGGACGCCGACGTTGTCGACCATGTTGAGCCACACCCGGCCGGACATGGTCAGGACTGTGCCGCACGGCCCGGCGGCGGCGCTGACCAGCTGCCCCGCGGCCAGGATCACCGTGACCGCGGCTCCGGTGCGGAAGCCGTGGCCGAAGACGCGCAGCAGCTCAGCGGGGAAGACCACCAGCAGGACGAACGCGGGCATCGACAGGCGCACGATCCAGCTCGTCGCGCTGCCGTAGGTGCGGGCCAGCTCGGCGTTCTGGCCGGTGTGGTGCAGGTGCGCGATGTGCGGGGAGAATGCTGCGTTGATGGGCGCCATGACGAAGACGGCCAGCATTACCAGGCGCGTGGACACGTTGAAGACTCCGACCTCCTGGGCGCTGCGCAGGTTGCCCAACAGGACCGTGCCGGCCCAGATCAGCCCCGTCGCGGCCAGCGCCGAGAGCCAGCTGACCATGGAGAAGCTCGTGATCTCGCGGATCCGGTAGACGGGGTCGGCCTGCGGGGTGAGGCGCATCCGGCGGTAGAGGGACCACGCGGCCAGGGCGGCTGCGGTCCAGGCCCCGATGGCCAACGCCCACAGGGCCCCGACCAGCCCGGCGCCAAGGGCGAGCGCGGCGGCGGTGAGGGCCAGCCGGACGACCGGCTCGTAGATGCGGCCGATGTAGGTGAACGGGCGCTGCGTGCGCCAGCCCTGGGTGGCAGCGAGCGCGGCGTCGGAGAAGGTGGCGGCGGGCAGCGTGAGGGCCACCAGCCGGATGCCGGTGACCATTCGCGGGTCGTGGAAGTAGTCGGCCACCCACGGCGCGACGGCGGCCAGGCCGAGGCCGAGCACGGTCGCCCCGGCGACGGTGGTCCCCAGCCCCAGCCGGACCGTGCCGCGAAGGCCGGAGGCGTCGTCGTCGGCGAGGTGGATCGCCACGAACCGGGTCAGGGCCGAGCGGAACCCGGCAAGGGAGACCAGGCCAAGGAGCGACAGGAGCGCGAAGCACTCCGCGTAGCGGCCGACGTCGGCGCTGCCCAGCACGTGGGCCAGCGCCGCCATGATCGCGAACAGCGCCGCCTGGTTGCAGACGGCGCCGACGAGGTTGAGCCCACCACCGCGGGCCATTCCCTTGAGGTGCGCGCCTCCGGCGCCGGCAGGGGTGCCGGCGCCGGAGGGGTTCACCGTGGTGGACACGCCCCCGGTCCGCCTCAGCCGCCGGCGCCCGGGAGGGAGCCAGCCGGCTCGCGAGCCCCCACCGACTCGCGCGGCTCCTGCCGCGTCCAGGCCAGGTCCTGACCGGCGGGGTCCTGCTCGGGACGGCTGGCGCTGGTGGCCCGCGACCGGCTCAGTAGCTCCAGCATCGCGACCAGGGCGATGGCGAGGAACACCGCCGCGCCGGTCACCGGGAGCACCAGTGACAGCAGCGCGGAGGTCCTGCTGTCCGCGGTCGTGGCGCTGATGTCGGCCACCTTGGCCGGGTCGGCCGCCTCGAGCTGGGCCCGGGACTGGGCGAGGTTCTGCTGGGCGGAGGTCACCGCGGCGGCGGACGCGTCACGGTTGGAGGCGAGCACCTGGTACTGAGCCAGCAGCGGGCCGAACCTGGGCAGCTCGGCTTTGAGCGAGGCGATGGCGCCGTTGATGGCCGCCGCGCCGGTGACCGCCCCGTTGGCCTGCAGCGTAGCCCACTGCTGGGTCAGGCTGTTCAGCCGTTGCAGCGTCGTCTGGTAGACGAGATTGGGATCGACCATGTTGTTGGTCTTCTCCCAGGCCACGATGGCGGCGTTGCTCTGGGCCAGGGCCGCCTGCGCCGAGCTCAGCTGTCCCTGGCTGAGCGCCACCTGGGTGCTGAACAGCGTCTGCAGCGTGTGCTTGCTCAGGCTCTGCAGCACCGGCTGGACGGTCTTCTGGTCCGTGCTGGTGTACCCGAGCTGCATGACGCTGCTCGCGCCGACCTGGGTGACCGTGACGTTGTCGGTCAGGTCCGTCCGGGTGACGTTGGTGTCCTTGCTGACGGCATCGAGCACGGCCGGGACGTGCGCCGTCGCGGTGAACTGCGCGACGAACTGGTTCACGGCCTGGGACCCGCTGTACTGGTTGCTCGTCGAGCCACCCACCAGGGCCGGCGCCGACACGGTCGACGTGCCGGTGTAGGTCGTCGGGGCGGCCATGACGATGTATGCCGTGACCGCGGCGGCGAGGATGGGCACGCCCAGGAGCACCCACAGTCGGCGTCTGGCGACGCGCAGGTAGTCAGCGATCTCCATCGTGTTCTCCTTGCTCTTCAGCGCTGGACGGCACCCGAGCGCGCTGGGGATGGAAGCGCCGGGTTGTGGGTGGGATGCGGGTTGTGCCGCCGCGCCACGTATGCCGCGGCGGCGGTGAAGGTGATCAGGTACCAGAGGCTGACCACGTTGGACATGACGTTCGCCGCGAGGCTGGTGAGGATGTAGCACCAGGCACAGCCGAGGGCGCCTGCGGCGACGCCACGTTCGAGGGTCCCGGGGCGGGACCGGCTCACCGCACGGCGGGCGTTGCCCACCATGGCGAGGAGCATCGCGATGTAGGTGACCAGCCCGAGCACGCCGGTCTCGACGTAGGCCCGGATGAAGTCGTTGTGGGGCTGCTTGGCCGCGTCGGTCTCGTACTGGGTGACGTTCAGCCCGATGCCGGTGACCGGGTTGGCGTTGGCCAGGGGGAGGACCTCGGTCCAGTAGTTGAGGCGCCAGGCCAGCGTGTTGCCGGTCGGTGCGCCGCCCGCGGTGGAGCTGGTCCCGATCTCGGAGAACCGGCTGCCGACGCTGGGGAAGAGCACGGCGGCGGCCAGGACGCCCACGGCCACGCCGCCGAGCACCACCTTGCTGCGCTGGACGATCCCGATGATGACGATGCCGACGACGGCGCCGATCAGCGCGCCACGGGTGAGGGTCAGGATGAGGAACACCCCGGACAGCGCGAGCATGGGCGCCAGCGCCATCTTGGCCCGCCGGCTCACGTAGGGCAGGATCCCGACGCCGAACACGATCATGAACGCGAGGTAGCGTGCGAAGGTGTTGGCCTGGGCGAACGGCCCGGTGAGGCGGGTGTAGCTGCCGAGCACCTCGGAGGCGGAGTGCCCCGAGGCGATGCTGTAGAGCTGGTACAGCAGCGGGAACACCAGCGAGGCGTAGGCCGCTGTGAGGACCTTGCGCAGCATCTCCGGGGTGGTGATGAGCTGCTCGAGGACGACGTACATCATCACCACGGACAGGATCCGCAGGGCCTCCAGGGCGCTGGCCTGCGGCTGGGACGAGCCGGGCAGCCCGACGAACCCGGCCACGCTGAAGCACACCAGGGCCAGGCGCAGCCGGGAGCCGCGCAGGTGACCCGTCCGCGCATACTGCGCGATGAGCCACAGCGCCGCGGCGAGCAGGAACAGGACCGCGAGGATGCTCGAGGGGTCCAGCCCGCGGGCGACTGCGGTGTTGGTGAGCGTGTTGCCCGACGACGGGCCGCTGAGCTTGAACAGGTCGATGCTCGCGCGGGCGCCCAGGATCAGCAGGACGAACGCCGAGAACCGGGTGAACGCGAGCGTCGCGAGCACCCCGGCCAGGACAGCGGCCAGCGGCACGATGACCAGGCGCCGGTCGGTCCCGGCCGTCGACATGCCGCTGAACGCCGCGGCGCCGGCCATCACCACGGCGGCGACGAACGTCAGCACGCGCCCGGTGCGGGTCGGGGGCACGGCGGCGGCGCCGTTTCGCCCCGGGGCCAGCGCGGTCATGCCCTCTCCTCCCACCGGAAGTCGATGCCGGGCATCGAGTAGAGCTTGTCGTCGTGCGGGGCGAAGTACTCTTCGAGCCATTTCTCCGTGCTCGCCGGCATCGCGTCATAGCGGCCGACCTTGAGCCGGTTGAGTCCCTGAAGGCGCACCTGGGGGAGCCCCAGGAAGTCCCAGACCACGGACAGCTGCGCATGCGCCTGGGACAGCAGCGCCTCGCTCTGCAGCACGAGCACCTGCTCGGGGCTGAAGAGGGAGTAGAGGTGCTCGAGCTGCTCGGCGTAGTGCCCCCGATGCAGGTAGCTGTGGTGACGGAGCTCGTAGCTCTCGTAACCCGGCTCGCGCCTCATGCGCTCCGCCTCACCCTTGAGCCGCTCCGCCTCACGCGCGAACGCCTCGTCCACCGGCAGGTCCTCGCAGCCGATGACGAGCTCGCGCTGGTAGTGCGACCACGCCCGGGCGACCGGGTCGCGCAGCGACACGATGAGCTTTGCGCCAGGGAGCTCCTCTGCGATCCGCTCCGGTGCGAGGGGGTGGAACATGTAGTAGGGGCTGGCCTCGCCGGTGATCTTCCACTCCGGCCGTGGCTTCTCGAATCTCGAGGTGTACCACGCGAATCCGCGACCGTGGTTCACGTCGAAGTAGTGCGTCCCCTTGCGGGTCAGGCACGGAGCGACATTGGGGTGCCGACTGATCCAGTCGTAGAGAGAGCTGGTGCCTCCGCGCTTGGTGCCGACGACCAGGAAGTCCGGCGTCATGCGGCCCCCGCCGGAAAGCAGGGGGCGCAGGGGTGCCAGCAGGTGCCCCCCTTTGTGTCGTAGGCTCACCGGGCCACCCCTCGTGGCGGTTCGAGCGAGGCCGGGGGCGTGAGGAGATGCCGGCAACTTGGCGCGGCATCGTTCGACATGCCTTCTGCGTCAATGTCTTTGGTCGTCCCAACCATGTCCACGTCCGTCCACTGATGCGACCTTCCCTCGACGGTACGGTCGGCCCGCAGACGGTGAACCCGTTGAGCGAATGAGGGGTCGATACGTCATTGGCATGACCATTGGCACAGGGGTCGCACAGCCCTGGACGGGATCGCCGAAACGCCGTCGGCCGGCCGTTCCCCTGTGCTTCAGTGGAGGGATGATCGAGGGTGAACGCCTGGTCTTCATCGGTGGGCTGCACCGCAGCGGCACGACGCCGCTGGCCGATGCACTCGCCCAGCACCCGGACATCAGCGGCTTGTCGGGCACCGGCGCGCCGCACGACGAGGGGCAGCACCTGCAGCCGGTCTACCCGCGCGCCAAGGTGTATGCCGGGTCCGGGCACTTCGCGCACGCCCCCGAGGCGCACCTGACCGAGTCCTCGCCGCTGGTGACGCCGGGGAACGCGGCGCGGATCCTCGCCGCCTGGCAGCCGTACTGGGACCTCGACCGCAGGCTCCTCCTGGAGAAGTCCCCGCCGAACCTCATCATGGGCCGGTTCCTGCAGGCCCTGTACCCGGGCTCGGCGCTGATCATGGTGGTGCGCCACCCGGTCGTGGTCGCCCTGTGCAACAAGAAGTGGCGCCGGCTGGTCTCGCGCAACATCCGCCGCTACAGCACGCTGGACGGGCTGGTGGCCCACTGGGTGCAGGCCCACAGGCTGCTGCTGGAGGACACGCCCCACCTGCAGCGCCTGCACCTGGTCCGCTACGAAGACCTCGTCGAGCGCCCGGAGGAGGAGCTGGCCCGGATCCAGGCCCACCTCGGCCTGTCCACGCCCTTCCCCACCGGGACGATCCGGCCCAGCCACAGCGAGCGTTACGCGCAGCAGTGGGAGGCGATGCGCTCCGGCCTGACCCCGGGGGCGTACCAGCGGCGGCTCATCACGCGACGCCACGCGGCCGACATCGCGGCGTACGGCTACGACGTCGACGACCTCGGCGTGCGCGGTGACTGGCCGCAGGCCCCGGCGAGCTCTCCGGCCGTCGGCTCGTAGCCGCCCGGGGCCGGTCAGGCCGAGGCGAGGACCGACGCCAGCGGCTGTCGGGTGGTCACGATGACCGGCGAGCCGTGCACGGTGACCGTGCCGCTGCTGACGGGGGCCGCAGCTGCACCCGACGGGCCGGCGGTTGCGCCGTGCCCGACGCTGACCTGCTGGTCACCACCGGTGCTCCACAGGACGAGCGTGCTCTGGCTGCCGGACGTGAACGCGACCCCGCGCAGGGCGCCGCGCACGACCGGCGAGATCCGGGCCCCGCGGGAGGCGGCGACGAGGTCGCGCATCGTCACGCCGGCGGAGCGGATGGTCCCGTCAGGGTCGAGCAGGCCGTAGCGCGCCTCCTGGCCGGTGGCGCTGCCGCTGTTGTCGGCCGAGGTGGCCAGGGGGAGCCAGATGACCCTCCTGATGTCCCCGGCGAGCAGGAGCGAGACCGTGCGGGTCATGTCATCGGTGCGCTCCTGCTCGCTGCCGTTGGCGTTCTTCCAGAAGCTGCCGACCTCCCACGCCTCGATCGGGTGGCCGGACGGGGTGTGCGAGGCCAGGTAGCCGGTGAGCAGGGGCGCGGCGCTCCACGGCTCGTAGAAGTGAACCTGGCGGATGTCGGTGACGCCGCGCTGCGCGAGGCTGGTGGCCACGGCGAGGTACGCGAGGTTGCGCCGGCCCTGGTCAGAGGCGAGGACGGTGCGGAGCTGGTCTGCGGAGCCCACCTGGGGGATCTGCTCCCCGCGTGTGCCGATCCTGTTGGCGTAGTAGGTGTTCCAGGCCTGCACGGCGGCATCGTCCTTGCCCTGGCTGAGCAGCTGGTCGGCGATGCCGTAGCCGTAGCTGGTGCTGCTCATGCCCGCGTCGGCGACCTTTGCCGTCGGGTCGGCGGACCGGATCTCGCTCGCGGCAGCCTCGGTCAGAGCGGTCAGCTGCTCCGGGGTCCCCGACCAGAAGCTGGCCGAGTTGACCTCGTTCTCCACGGCATAGGTGTGCACGCCCATGGTCTTGTACCGGTCGACCACGTCGCGGACGAACGAGCGGTACTGGCCAAGGTCGGTCGGCATGGCCGACTCCGTCTTGTTCCTGACGCCGCGCACGTGCTGTGCCTGGCCGCCGGTGGCCCAGCAGGCGCCGACCCGGATCTTGATGTCCAGGCTGATGCCGTGCTGTTGGGCGACCTTGGCGAGGTCGTCGATCTGGCGCCAGTTCCGCTGCCCCTGCTGGCTCTCGACGTCGCACCAGACGAGCTCGGTGAACGTGGTCGTGCCGCGCAGCGACTCCAGGTAGGGGCCGAAGGCGCTGACCCGCGACTTGTCCCACTTGGCACCCAGTGGGCTGACCCCCGGGGCGGAGGTGGTCCCGTCGGTCCCCGTGCCACCGGTCGGCCCGCCGGAGGGCGCGCTGGACGGGCTGCCCCCGGTGTGCTGGGCCGAGGGGGGCGCGTTCCCGGTGCAGGCTGCGAGGACCAAGGTGAACTGCGCCGCGGCCAGGAGGGCCAGGGCGCGTCGGAGCCGACGGTGAGGCATCAGAGGTACCCGAGCTCCTTCAGGGTGGGCCGGGCGGTCAGCCACAGCAGCGCGCGCATGAACGGGTCGAGCTCGCGACGGTAGGTGCCGACCCGGGAGGCGTAGACCGCGTCGGTGGTGCCGGCCACCCCGCGCCGCGCGTTGAGCTGCTGGTGGTAGCGCTGCGGCACGTCGTGCCGCTGCCTGTCGAACTCCAGCACGGCCGGGTCCCACGGCTCGCCGAGGAAGTCGAAGAGCCGGCGCAGGGTGGCCTCGCCGTCACCGACGAGGTCCTCGTAGCGCAGCTCGAGGTACTGCCCCTCGGGCATCCTCGACCCGGCTGCCCGGGCCGCGGCGATGTAGCGCGGCCACTTCACCGACGACTTCACGCTGGACCAGTAGCCGAAGCGCTTGCGGTGCGAGACGGCGACGTCGCGCCCGTCCCGGATGACGTGCACCACCTGGGCGTCGGGGAAGACACGGGTGATGAAGTCCATCGACAGGGCGTAGCGCGGGCTCTTGTCGGCCCAGCGGACCTTGCCGTGCGCGGCCGCGTAGTCGCTCTGGATCCCGCCGAAGAACGCCGCGATGCGCGCCAACCACTCCTCCTGGCTGAAGCCGTACTGCGACAGGCGCTTCCAGTCCGCGCCGACGACCCGCTCCAGGTCGGCGAGGAACCGGGTCTCGGGACCGCAGGCGATGTGCGGGTGGCTGTCCAGCATCAGCCGCAGCATCGTGGTGCCCGAGCGCTGGCAGCCGACGACGAAGACCGGGCGGGCCATCAGCTCACTCATCCTTGCTCCTTCCCCGCCGGGTCGGCCCCGGCACGCTGGCGCTCCAGCACCTGCTCCAGCCGGGCGGTCATGGCGTCGCACAGCTCCCTGACGCGCGGGTCGATGGACAGGCGCCGGCTGCCGTGCGAGACGCGGCGCTCGACGTGGGCGGACAGGTCCGGACGCCAGGGGAAGTCGATGAAGCCGCACAGCTGCCGCATCGTGGCCTCGGGGTCACGGACCAGGTCGTCATAGGACAGCAGGAGCACGTCGTCGCGGGCGTCGAGGCCGAGGTCGAAGAACAGCCCGTTGCGCAGGCACCAGAAGAGCGCCGCCCCCGAGTCGGGCGTCAGGGCGTCCACGCCGAGGGATCGCACCAGCTCCACCGCCTCCGCCGGCAGCCGGGCCGCCTGCCAGTCGCCGTCGGCCTCCCCGGCGGCGATGCGGCGCAGCGCCGCAAGGTTGGAGTCGCCGAACTTGGACACCTCCGAGCGGGCCCGGTCGTCGACGTCGCGGACGACCCAGACCGCCCGACCCGGGGTGCCGGTGGGCAGGTCGAGCAGCTGGTCGACCCGCTGGGAGTCGCACAGCGGCTTGACCAGCACCACCCGGTGGCGGCTGCGCGCGACCACGTCGAGGAGCACGTCGTCGGGGCGCATGCGGAAGCGGTGGAAGAGCCGCCGGTCGTTCTCGTTGTGCACCTCGACCTCGGGCGCCGCGTCCAGGCCGCGCAGCAGCATGTTGGTGCCGGAGCGCTGCAGGCCGACGACGTAGACCGGCAGTGCCATCCCGGGGGCCACCCCGTGCGCGCCGCGCCAGCGCCACTTCGCGACGGCCGTGCCGATCCGCTCGCGCGGGTCGAGGCGGTCCTCCTCGATGAGCCGGCCGATGCCCTCGGTGCGCGCCCAGTGCACGTGCCTGGCGATCCGCTTCGCGGTGTATGCCGCGCGGCCGGGCTCGCGGCGCGTCTCGCCCCGGGTGGCGCTCACGCCGCACGCTCCGCGGCCCGGCGCTGGGCGGCCAGCACGGAGGCCAGCTCGGCGAGGCGGTCGGGGGAGTGGGCGCGGACGTAGTCGACGAGGGTCTCGGCGTCGGTGACCTCGTCGACCCCGGCGGCGCCGTAGCCCTGGGCGAGGAAGGCGACGTGCTCGGCCTCGCTGAGTCCCAGCGGTCCGATCAGGGTGGCGGTGTTGTCGATGAGCCGGCCCATCGGGCGCTGGTCGACGCGGTAGAACCCCGGCGCCAGGTCCTGGCCGGACGCGAGGAGCAATGCCAGGCGGTGGCCGCCGTCGCCGACGTGGACGCGACGGTCCACCACGGCACCGCTGTCGGTGGGCAGCCCGGAGCGCGCCCCGCGCAGGGTGACCGGGTGGCGGGTGTCGAAGCCGCCGGAGCGGAAGGAGTCCCACAGCGCCACCGAGCGCGTCACCCGCTCGGCGAACTGCGCCTCGAACAGGTCGCGGTCCTGCAGCACCCATGGGCGGAACCGGGCCATGGCGACCTTCTCGAACCACACGGCATACGCACCCTCGCGCGCGGCGGCGACGATCTCGGCGTCGCTGCCGCGGCCGGCGGCGCGCTGCTGCTCGACCAGCGCGAACAGCCCCGCTCGCACCAGCACGTCGTAGCGCAGCGGGCTCACGAGCTCGGCCACGGACAGGCTCTCGCGGCCCGTGGTCTTGGGGCGCCACGTGGCGGCACGTCGCGCGGTGCGGCGCAGCGTCGCGACCGGTGAGCGCTTCACGAGGGCCGCCCCGGCCGCTGCGTCAGTGGTGTGTTGTCCACCTGCATCTCCCGTCCTGGTGGGGTCCACCGGGCCGTTGACCGACCTCCAGTGAAACACCTCGAAAGGGGCCCACACGGCCGGTTTCGGGGAATGCACAGGCAACCTGCAAATGACGTAGGGCGTGGATTGTCCGGGGTGCAGGCGGTCTGTCGCTTTGGACCGAAAAGCGTTGTCAGACAGATGTTTTCGCGTTCGCCGGATCGCGCCGCCCGACCTGTGCTGCACTGGTGGAGGCAGTCACGGACCACGGGCGCGGGCCCGGGAGGCGGATGCTGTGCGGATCCTCCACGTCAACAAGTTCCTCTACCGTCGCGGCGGCGCGGAGGGCTACATGCTCGACGTCGCCCAGCTGCAGCGCGAGCAGGGCCACGAGGTGGCGTACTTCGGCATGGACCACCCCGACAACGACCAGCCGCAGCGCTTCGGTGCCAGCTTCCCGGCGCACGTCGAGCTCGAGCCGCCACCGCCAGGGGTGGCGCGTCTGCGCGCGGCCGGGCGCATGGTCTGGTCGACCTCGGCGAGCCGGGGGATGCGTGAGGTGGTCCGCCAGTTTCGGCCGGACGTCGTCCACTGCCACAACGTCTACCACCAGCTCTCCCCGTCGGTGCTGCAGCCGCTGCGGGCGGCCGGGGTGCCCTGCGTGATGACGCTGCACGACTACAAGCTCGCCTGCCCGAGCTACCAGCTGCTCGACCACGGCCGGCTGTGCGACGCCTGCGTCACGGGCGGCGTGTGGCAGGCCGCGCGACGGCGCTGCAAGGACGACTCGCGCGGTGCCAGCGCGCTGCTGTCGCTGGAGTCGTGGGTGCACCGCACCACCGGGGCGTGGTCGGCCGTCGACCTGTTCATCAGCCCGAGCCAGTTCCTGGCCGGGGTAATGGCCCGGGCGGGGGTCTTCCCCGAGCGGATGCGTGTGGTCAACCACTTCGTCGACCCCGGCGGGCCCGGGCCTGCGGAGCAGCCCGGGCGGGGGCTGGTCTTCGCCGGCCGGCTCGCCCCGGAGAAGGGCGTGGACACCCTCATCGAGGCCATGGCGCGGATGCGCACGCCCACCACCCTGACCGTGGCCGGGGACGGCCCGGCGCGGGCGGCGCTGGAGGAGCAGGCGGCGCGGGTCGCGCCGGGCCGGGTGGAGTTCGTCGGGCGGCTGGACAAGGCGGACCTGCAGCAGGTCGTGCGCAGGTCGGTCGCCTCCGTGGTCCCTTCGGTGTGGCACGAGAACCAGCCGATGACGGTGCTCGAGGCCTTCGCCCTCGCGGTGCCTGTCGTGTGCACCGACCTGGGCGGCCTGCCCGAGCTGGTCCGTGACGGCATCGACGGAGCGGTGGTGCCGGCCGGGGACCCCGGCGCCCTCGCGACTGCGCTGGACGCGGTGGTGGCCGACCCGGCCGCGGCGCACCGGATGGGGGTGGCCGCGCGCGAGCGGATGGTGGTCGACTTCAGCCCGCAGGTGCACCTGGACCGGGTGGCGGGGGTCTACGAGGAGGCGCGGATGCGCGTTCAGGGACGGGTGTGGACCGGGACAGGGGCGCGGCGATGAGCAGCGAGGCACGCGGCATACCGGCGGCGGGTGGACCCGTGCGGGTGCTGTACTTCGCCGGCAGCGGACGCAGCGGCAGCACCGTCATCAACAGCATCCTCGGCCAGGTCGACGGCGCGTTCGCCGCCGGCGAGCTGCGCTACCTGTGGCAGCGCGGGGTGGCCGAGAACCGGCTCTGCGGCTGCGGCACGCCGTTCGCCGACTGCGCGCTGTGGCGCCAGGTGATGGACGAGGTGCGCGCCGACGTGTCCCCGCTGGACGCCGCGGGCGTGGGGAGCCGGCTGCTCTCCCGGCTGCGGATGGCGCGGGTGCCGGCGATGCTGGCCCGCCGCGCGCTCGGACGCCGGGCCGTCCCCGCGCACCCCGACGACGTGGCCGTCGCCCGCCTGTATGCCGCGCTGGCCCACGTCAGCGGCGCCCGCGTCATCGTCGACTCCTCCAAGCTGCCGCCCTACGCGCTGCTGCTGTCCGGGCTTCCCGGCATCGAGCTGCACGTCCTGCAGGTCGTGCGCGACTCGCGCGCCACGGCGTTCTCCTGGCGGCGGCGCAAGCAGGCTCGCGACTATGCCGAGGGAGACGGCTTGATGCCGCAGCAGCCGCTGTGGAAGAGCTCCCTGCTCTGGCTCGTGTGGAACTCCCTGACCGTCCTGCTGTGGCACCGCGACCGGGAGCACTACGTGCGGCTTCGCTACGAGGACTTCGTGCGGGCGCCGCGCGAGTCGATGGATCGGGTGGTGCGGATGGTCGGGCTCGACCCGGCGACGCTGCCGTTCGAGAGCCCGACGAGCGTGCGGCTGGAGCCGACGCACTCGGTCGCCGGCAACCCCTCGCGGCACCGGGTCGGCTCGGTGGAGCTGCGCCCCGACCACGAGTGGCTGCAGGCGATGCCACGGCGCCAGCGCGTGCTGGTCACGACGCTGACGGCGCCCGCGCTGCGAGCCTTCCGCTACCCCCTGCTGCCCGGCGGGCGCCCTTAGGGCTCAAGGGTCGCGGGCAGGCCGAACGCGAGGACGTGGCGCGCACCGACGAATGCGTTGCTCTCCACGATCCTGCCGTCCGCGACCCGCAGGACGTCGACGACCAGCGCCTCGTAGTGCGTGCCCCCGGGATGGCGCAGGTAGTTGACCAGTGCCGGCCGCCCGTTGGCGGACGTGGGGAACGTGCGCCAGTCCAGGGGACGACCGAGGAGCTCGGCGGCCGCGTCGATCCCGACCACCGGGGGCTCGGGCGGCATGGTGATCCGGACGTCGTCGGCGAGCAGAGCGCGGAAGTCCTCCGGGGTCCTGGCCTCGGCGTAGCGGCGCAGGACGTCCTCGTCCTCGATGGTGAGCTGCGGTCGGCGCCAGTCCTGGCGATCCGCCGGGACGCGGCCGCGCAGGGTGCCGCGGGCCCGCTGCAGGAGGCTGTTGACGGCCGCGACGCGGGTGCCCAGCGTGCCGGCGACCTCCTGGGGCGTCCACCCGTAGACGTCGCGCAGCACGAAGGCCGACCTCTGCCGAGGAGGCAGGTACATCAGCGCGGCGAGCAGGGCCAGCTCCACGGTCTCCCGGGCGGCCAGGCCCGTCTGCGGGTCGTCGGCCAGCAGGGCGTCGGGATAGGGCCCGAGCTCGGTGGACCACTCCAGCGGGTCACCGGACGGCACGGTGCGCCGGGCGGCCGCCTTGCGGCTGTCGAGGAACACGTTCGTGGCGATCCGGTAGAGCCAGGTCCGCGCCGACGCCCGCCCCTCGAAGCGGCTGCGGGCCCGCCAGGCGCGCAGGAACGTCTCCTGCACCAGGTCGTCGGCGTCCGCCACGTTGCCGGCCAGGCGGTAACAGTGGACGTGCAGCTCGCGTCGGTGCTCTGCGAAGGCGCTCTGCAGCCACACGTCACGCGCGTCGGTCACCTGGCCCCCTCTGTCCGCAGTCGTCGTCATGACAGTACTGACGTCCACACGCCGCGATCGTCATCGGTGACCGATGACGATCAGTGGCTGGCTCGTCAGTACCGGTGGCAGACCAACGGCACGCGAAGGAGACACGTCATGACGCCAACCCCGGCACACCGCCCTGCCCTGCCCCCGGTCGTCGACAGGGAGACGTGGCTGCGCGAGCGCGAGGCGCTGCTGGCCCGGGAGAAGGCCCACACCCGCGAAGGGGACGCGATCGCCGCCGCGCGCCGGCGGCTGCCGATGACCCCGGTGCCCGAGGTGACCGTCGAGGGCCCGGGCGGGACCGTGCCGCTGGTGGAGGCGTTCGAGGGCCGCCGGATGCTCATCGCCTACTTCCACATGTGGCACGACGGTGAGCCGTTCGAGGACCAGTGCGAGGGGTGCACCTTCTCGACCTGCCACATGCAGACGCTGGACTACCTGCATGCCCGGGACGTGACGTATGCCGTGTTCGGCCAGGGCGCCTACGACGAGAGCTCCGCGTTCGCGCAGTTCATGGGGTACCCGTTCCCCTGGTACTCGGCGAGGGACTCCGACCCCGCCCTGCTGGACGGTCGCGACTTCGGGTTCATCGCGTGCTACCTGCGCGACGGGGACCAGGTCTACGAGACGTACTGGACGACCGACAGGGGCGTGGAGGCGTTGATGACCAGCTACTACGCCCTGGACCTGACCGTGTACGGCCGGCAGGAGCACTGGGAGGACTCACCCGTCGGCTGGCCGCGGGTCGAGGGACACCCGTGGCGCCTCGACGGCCGCCCGGTGGCGCAGTGGTCCCGTCCGGGCGTTGCGACGTCCCGATCGGGCGTCGTGGCGGCGAAGGCTTCCTGTTGCGCGACGTGACACCGCCGGAGGCACCAGGTCCGCCGGACCGCCCGTTCCCCCAGGGCGATCCGACGGACCTGGTGTGTTCGGTGGGGCGCGAGTGGGACGCCCCGGGCTCCGCGCCCGCCCGTCAGGACGCCTCGCCGATCATGCCCGCCGCGACCGTGCGGTGGGTGCCCTCGTCGATGAGCACGAAGCCGCCGGTGGTGCGGTTGCGGGAGTACTCGTCGCACATCAGCGGTGCGGTGGTGCGCAGCTTGACCCGGCCGATCTCGTTGAGCCGCAGCTCCTGGGCATCCTCGTCGCGGTGCAACGTGTTGACGTCCAGGCGGTAGCTGAGGTCGCGGATGATGGTGCGCGCCGAGCGGGTCGTGTGCTTGATGGCGTACTTGCGCCCGACCTGCAGCGGGGCGCTCTCGTCCATCCAGCAGATCATCGCGTCGACGTCCTGGGCGACCACCGGCCTGTTAGTCGGCCGGCACAGCATGTCGCCGCGGGAGATGTCGATCTGGTCCTCCAGGCGCACCGTCACCGACATCGGCGCGAACGCCTCCTCGAGCTCGCCGTCGGCGGTCTCGATCGCCTTGATCCGCGAGGTGAACCCCGACGGCAGCGCCATGACCTCGTCGCCGCGGCGCAGCACGCCACCGGCGATCTGCCCGGCATACCCGCGGTAGTCGTGCCAGTCTTCGGACTGGGGCCGGATGACGTACTGCACCGGGAAGCGGACGTCGATGAGGTTGCGGTCGCTGGCCACGTGCACCGTCTCGAGGTGGTGCAGCAGGCTGGGCCCGTCGAACCAGGGCATCTTCGCCGAGCGGGTGACCACGTTGTCTCCGTGAAGCGCCGACACCGGCAGCACGGTCAGGTCCGGGACGCGCAGCTTGGCGGCGAACGAGACGAACTCGGCGTGGATCTCGTCGAAGACCTCCTCGGAGTAGTCGACGAGGTCCATCTTGTTGACGCAGAGCACGATGTGCGGGACCTGCAGCAGCGTCGCCAGGAACGCGTGCCGGCGGCTCTGCTCGACGATGCCCTTGCGCGCGTCGACGAGCACCAGCGCCAGGTCGGCGGTCGAGGCACCGGTGCCCATGTTCCGGGTGTACTGCACGTGCCCGGGGGTGTCGGCGATGATGAACTTGCGCCGGGGGGTGGAGAAGTAGCGGTAGGCCACGTCGATCGTGATGCCCTGCTCCCGCTCCGCGCGCAGGCCGTCGGTGAGCAGCGCGAGGTTGACGTGCTCCTCGCCGCGGTCACGGCTGGTGCGCTCGACCGAGTCCATCTGGTCCTGGAAGACCGTCTTGGTGTCGTAGAGCAGCCGGCCGATCAGCGTGCTCTTGCCGTCGTCGACGGAGCCGGCGGTGGCGAACCTCAGAATGTCCACGATCAGAAGTACCCTTCCCGCTTGCGGTCTTCCATGGCTGCCTCGCTGAACTTGTCGTCGCCGCGCGTGGCGCCGCGCTCGGTGATCCGGGTGGTGGCGACCTCCTCGATCACCTTTTCCACCGTGTCGGCGTCGGAGGGGACCGCCGCGGTGAGGCTCGCGTCGCCTACGGTGCGGTAGCGCACCCGCTGCACCGAGGTGGCCTCGCCGTCCCGCGGGCGGAAGAACTCGTTGACGCCGAACAGCATCCCGTCGCGCTCCACGACCTCGCGGTCGTGCGCGAAGTACAGCGACGGCAGGGCGATCTCCTCGCGCGCGATGTAGGACCAGATGTCGAGCTCGGTCCAGTTCGACAGGGGGAAGACCCGGATGCTCTCCCCGACGTGAATCTGGCCGTTGTAGGCGTTCCACAGCTCGGGGCGCTGGTTCTTGGGGTCCCACTGGCCGAACTCGTCCCGGAAGCTGAAGATGCGCTCCTTGGCTCGGGCCTTGTCCTCGTCCCGCCGGGCGCCGCCGAAGACCGCGGTGAACCGGTGCTTGGCGAGGGCGTCGAGCAGCACCGGCGTCTGGATCCGGTTGCGCGTGCCGTCCGGCGGCTCGACGACCGACCCGTTGTCGATCGCCTCCTGCACGCTGGCGACGATGAGCTGCACCTTGAGCTCACGCACCCGCCGGTCCCGGAACTCCAGCACCTCGGGGAAGTTGTGCCCGGTGTCGACGTGCATGACCGGGAAGGGGATCCGGGCCGGCCAGAACGCCTTCTCCGCCAGGCGCAGCATGACGATCGAGTCCTTGCCGCCGGAGAAGAGCAGCACCGGCTTCTCGAGCTCGGCGACCACCTCGCGGAAGATGAAGATCGACTCGGCCTCCAGCGCGTCCAGCTGGCTGAGCTGGTAGTCGTTGGCGACCGGGGCAGGGGCGTTCATGAGGCCTTCTCCTCGTGCGTGACGGCGGCAGGGGTCAGCTCGGCGATGGCCGCGAGCACGCGCTCGCTCACCTCGGGACGGCAGATGAGCAGGTCGGGCAGCAGCGGGTCGCTGTGGTTGTAGGTCAATGGCGTGCCGTCGATCCGGCTGGTGTGCAGCCCGGCCGCGCGGGCCACCGCCACCGGGGCCGCCGAGTCCCACTCGTACTGGCCGCCGGCGTGCACGTAGGCGTCGACGGTGCCGTCCAGCACCGCGGTCGCCTTGACCCCCGCCGACCCCATCGGGACCAGCTCCGCGTCCAGCCGCCGGGCGAGCTCCTGCACGAAGGCCGGTGGCCGCGAGCGGCTCACCGCCAACCGCAACCGCACCGGTATGCCGGCCGGCCGGGCCGGTGGTGCGTCCGTCGCCAGGGTGGAGTGGCGGGCCGGGCGGCCCACGGCGCCGGCGACCAGGTCGCCGCGCTCCCACAGGGCGACGTGCACCGCCCAGTCGTCGCGGGGTGGCTCGCCGAACTCCCTGGTGCCGTCGAGCGGGTCGATGATCCACACCCGCTCCGCGCCCAGGCGGGCCCGGTCGTCCAGGCCCTCCTCGCTGAGCACCGCGTCGCCCGGCCGCTCCTCGTGCAGCCGTCGCATGAGCAGCTCGTGGGAGCGCGCATCGCCCTGGCGGCGCAGCTCGGTCATGTCGGTCAGGCCGGAGCTGCGCAGCTTCAGCAGGAGCTCGCCTGCCTCGTCCGCCAGCTCCCGCGCCAGCACGTCGTCCTCGTGACCCACACCGACTCCCTCGTCCTGGACGGGCGTCTTCGCCCCTGAGCCCGGCCTGGCGACCAGATGGCCCCATTCGTCGTGGAGAGAGGGGAATTGGTGCTCAAGACGGCCAATTCGAGTGTGGTTGTGAGGGATCGGTGGCTGATCGCCAGCAAGGCGTAGAGCGGCGTCACCCCTTTGCCGGGGTCAGGACTCCGTCTGCGGCAGGGGCCCCTCCGCCAGGGGTCCGTCCGCCTGCGCCCGGCGCAGGCGTGCCCGCGCGCGACGCCCGGCCAGGGCGGGGAAGCCCAGACGGCGCCGGATGAGCATCCACAGCACCGGTGCGACGAGGGCGACGGCGACCAGCGCGATACCGGTGACCTCGGTGGAGACGCCCAGCAGCTTCAGCGCGGAGGCCAGCAGCACGAACGCCAGCGCGCGCCGGACCACGCCGCCGGGCGCGCGCGAGGACAGCTGGGCGCCGACCCACACGCCCGGGACGGCCCCGAGCAGCAGCGAGGCGGTGAGCCCGAGCTTGAAGTCGCCGAAGAGGATGTGCCCGAGCGCAGCGGCGGCCACGAGCGGGACGGCCTGGAGCAGGTCGGTGCCCACGAGCTGGCTGGCCTTGAGCCGCGGATACAGCGCCATGAGCGCGATGATGATGAGCGAGCCCGAGCCGACCGAGGTCATGCCGACGACCAGGCCGCCGACCGCGCCGACGAGGACCGTGGGCAGGGGGCGCATGCGCACCTCGGGCCGGTCCTGCGGCAGCGCCTCGGCGGAGCCGTCGCGGCGCCGCGCCCGCTCGGACAGGCGCAGGTAGGCCCGGATGATCAGGCCGGCCGCGGCGACGAGCAGCGCGACGCCGAGCGCCGTCTGCACCGCGTCCTGGACCTCCTTGCCGCTGCCCAGGGCGCGTGTGACGAGCACGCCGCAGAACGCGGCCGGGACCGACCCGAGGCACAGCCACTTCACGAGGCCCAGGTTCACCGTGCCGCGGCGCAGGTGCACGAACGAGCCGACCGGCTTCATCACCGCGCTGGCGACCAGGTCGCTGGACACGGCGGTGAGGGGAGGCACGTTGAACAGCAGCACCATGACCGGGGTCATCAGCGCGCCACCGCCCATGCCGGTCAGCCCGACGACGACGCCGATGCCCAGTGATGCCAGCACCATCAACGGGTCGATGCTCACGCGTCCACCTCCGCCAGCCAGCCCCCGACGCGCAGGTAGCCCAGGACGTGGGCGACGGCTTCCTCCGGTTCCATCTGCGAGGTGTCCACGGTGACCTCGGCGTCGAGGGGTTCCTCGTAGGGGTCGGAGACGCCGGTGAACCCGGGCACCAGCCCGGCCCGGGCCTTGGCGTAGAGACCCTTCAGGTCGCGGGCCTCGCACTCCTCCAGGGGGGTGGACACGTGCACCAGCACCATGTCGCCCACCGGTTCCACCATGGCACGGACCGCGGCCCGGGTGCTGGCGTAGGGGGCGATGGGGGCGCACACGGCGATGCCGCCGTGGCGGGCGATCTCGCTGGCGACGTAGCCGATGCGGCGCACGTTCATCTCGCGGGACGCCTTGTCGAAGCCGAGCCCGGCGGAGAGCATCTGCCGCACCACGTCGCCGTCGAGCAGGGTCACAGACCGGTCGCTCAGGCTCGCGATCCGCTCACGCAGGGCACGGGCGAGGGTGGACTTGCCCGACCCGGACAGCCCGGTGAACATCACGACGAGGCCCCGCTCGTGGCGCGGCGGACGCCACCGCCGCAGCACCGGCTCCGCGCCGGGGCTGAGCAGGGACAGCTGGGCGTCGGTGCCGAGCTGGAGGGCCTCGCGGGCCTCCTGCCACTGCCGCGCACCCTTGGCCTCGTCCCGGGCTGCCAGGTGCACCAGCGGGACGGCGCCGGCGGCGCTGCTGAGCAGCTGGCCCAGGACCAGGTCGCTGTCGGGGTCGCGCCAGGCCAGCGGCGCCGAGCGCACCTGCACCCGCTCGGGGGGACCCAGCTCCGCGGCGAGCAGCCGGGCGAGTCGCAGCATCACCGACCCGGGCACGAGCCCGTCCTGGGAGGGCCCTTCGGAGACGAGCACCAGCACCCGGCCCGAGGCGGCGGCGACGGCGGCGGCCAGCGCCTCGGCGTCGCCGGTCATCGGCGGCCGGCCCACCACGACGAGGGCGTCGGCGGACTCGAGGTCGCCGGGGCGCAGCGCCTCGGCGCGGTTCTCGCCCGACTCCCGCGGTCGCAGCGCGCGGGCCCGCCCGGCCAGCTCCAGACCGGACCCTGCGGACGCCGGTGCGTCCACGTGGACGTCCTCGAGCAGCGCCAGGGGGGTGGACTCGTGGTCGCGCAGCACCACGCTCCCGGCGGCGGCGACCCGGACGGCGAGCTCCTCCGGGAGCTGCAGGCGCACCTCCGGCGGGTCCACGCCGGGAGCCGCGGGATCGGCCACGGTGAGGGGCATCCCCAGCGGCTGCGCGCCCTGCAGCACGCGCATCAGCACGAGCTCGAGGTCGAACACGGCGGCCGGGTCGAGGTCCACCTGGGGCGCGCTGGCGTCCGCGGGCATCGTCGGGTCGTCGGGCACGGCGCAGCTCCATCCCGCGGGGTCAGCCGCGCCGGTGTTCCCGGACGTGGCCCCCTGTGCCCGCGCCCTCCACGGTAAGGACGGGCACCGCGCCCCGTCTCGCAGTCGGCCAAATCCGCGCCCGTGCGCCGGTGTCGGGCGGCAGTCGTACCCTGAAGAACGCCCGCTTCCACCGGAAGTGGGGCTTTCGTGCTGTCCACCGCACCCCTGCAGGAGCCATGAGCCTCACCAGCCTGCTCGACGTCCTCACCACTGACGCGCCCGTCCGGGCCGCCCTTGCCGCGGCCGACAGCGGCGAGCGGGTCGTCGACGTGGCGGTGGCAGCCGGTGCCCGCCCGCCGCTGCTCGCCGCCCTCGCCGGCGCCGGCGGGGGGTCGGCCCACCCGGTCCTCGCGGTGACCGCCACCGGCCGCGAGGCCGAGGACCTCGCCTCCGCCCTGCGCTGCTTCCTGCCCGCGGACCGGGTCGCCGAGTTCCCGTCCTGGGAGACGCTGCCGCACGAGCGGCTCTCGCCCCGCAGCGACACCGTCGGGCGCCGCCTGGCCGTCCTGCGGCGGCTGGCGCACCCGGACCCGGCCGACCCGGCATACGGCGTGCTCGACGTGGTCGTCGCCCCGGTGCGCGCGCTGCTGCAGCCCCTGGTGACCGGCCTCGCCGAGCTGGTCCCGGTCGCCCTGACCGCGGGGCAGGAGGCCCCGCTGGAGGAGGTCGTCGAGGCGCTCGCGGCGGCCGCCTACACCCGCACCGACCTGGTCGAGCGGCGCGGGGAGTTCGCCGTCCGCGGCGGCATCCTCGACGTGTTCCCACCTACCGAGGAGCACCCGGTGCGCGTGGAGTTCTGGGGTGACACCGTCGAGGAGATCCGCTGGTTCAAGGTCGCCGACCAGCGCAGCCTCGAGATCGCCGAGCACGGCCTGTGGGCGCCGCCGTGCCGTGAGGTGCTGCTGACCGAGTCGGTCCGCAAGCGCGCCGCCGCCCTGGCCGAGCAGCTGCCCGGTGTCGCCGACCTGCTCGGCAAGCTGGCCGAGGGCATCGCCGTGGAGGGCATGGAGTCCCTCGCCCCGGCCCTGGTCGACGGCATGGAGTCGCTGCTGGACGTCCTGCGCCCGGGCACCCAGGTCGTGCTGGTCGACCCCGAGCGGGTGCGCACCCGGGCGCACGACCTGGTGGCGACCAGCGCCGAGTTCCTCGAGGCCAGCTGGGCCAACGCCGCCGCCGGCAACGCCGTGCCCGTCGACCTGCAGGGGGTCCTCGGCACCGCGTCCTACTGGTCCCTGGCGCAGGTGCGCGAGCACGCCCTCGCCACAGGTCGCCCGTGGTGGTCGCTCACCTCCTTCGCCTCCGACGCGGAGCTGGCCGAGTTCGCCGACGACGAGCTGCCCGGCGAACGCGTCACCATCGACTCGAGCGACGTCGAGGCCTACCGCGGCGACACCGAGGCGGCGGTGGGCGACCTGCGTCGCTGGGCCGCCGAGGGCTGGCACACCCTGGTCGTCACCGAGGGGCACGGCCTGGCCCGGCGCGTCACGGAGGTCCTCGCCGAGCACGACGTGCCCGGCCGGCTGGAGGAGGGCGCCGACGACCTGTCCCCGGGGCTCGTCCACGTGACGACCGGCGCCCTCGGCCGCGGCTTCGTGCTGCCCGGGGCGCGGCTGGCCGTCGTCACCGAGGCCGACCTGACCGGCCAGCCGGGTCAGGGCAACACCACCAAGGACATGCGCCGCATGCCCTCGCGCCGGCGCAACATGGTCGACCCGCTCCAGCTGCGCCCCGGCGACTTCGTCGTGCACGAGCAGCACGGCGTGGGCCGGTTCGTGGAGATGATGCAGCGCACCGTCGGCGGGGCGACCCGCGAGTACCTCGTCATCGAGTACGCCGCCAGCCGCCGCGGCCAGCCGGCCGACCGGCTGTCCGTGCCGACCGACCAGCTCGACCAGGTCACCCGCTACGTCGGTGGCGAGGCCCCGACGCTGAACAAGCTCGGCGGCGCCGACTGGGCCAAGACCAAGAGCCGGGCCAAGAAGCACGTCAAGCAGATCGCCGGCGAGCTGATCCGCCTCTACAGCGCCCGCATGGCCACCCAGGGCCACGCCTTCGGGCCCGACACCCCGTGGCAGCGTGAGCTCGAGGACGCCTTCGCCTATGTCGAGACCCCCGACCAGCTGAGCAGCATCGACGAGGTCAAGGTCGACATGGAGCGCTCGGTGCCGATGGACCGCCTCATCTGCGGCGACGTCGGTTACGGCAAGACCGAGATCGCGGTGCGGGCGGCGTTCAAGGCGATCCAGGACGGCAAGCAGGTCGCCGTCCTCGTGCCCACGACGCTGCTGGTGCAGCAGCACTTCCAGACCTTCTCCGAGCGCTACGCCCAGTTCCCCGTGGTGGTCAAGGCGCTGTCCCGGTTCCAGACCGACGCCGAGGCCAGGCGGGTGCTCGACGGCCTGGCCGACGGCAGCGTCGACCTGGTCATCGGCACCCACCGGCTGCTCTCCAAGGAGGTGCGGTTCAAGGACCTCGGCCTGGTCGTCGTCGACGAGGAGCAGCGCTTCGGTGTCGAGCACAAGGAGCAGCTCAAGCAGATGCGCACCGCGGTCGACGTCCTCGCGATGTCGGCCACCCCGATCCCTCGCACGCTCGAGATGGCGGTCACCGGCATCCGCGAGATGTCGACCCTGGCCACCCCGCCCGAGGAGCGCCACCCGGTCCTGACCTTCGTCGGCGCCTACGACGAGAAGCAGATCGTGGCCGCGATCCGGCGCGAGCTGCTGCGCGAGGGCCAGGTCTTCATGGTCCACAACAAGGTCAGCTCGATCGAGAAGGCCGCGGCCCGGCTCCGCGAGCTGGTGCCCGAGGCCCGCATCGCCACAGCGCACGGCCAGATGGGCGAGCACCGCCTCGAGCAGGTCGTCCTCGACTTCTGGGAGAAGAAGTTCGACGTGCTGGTCTGCACCACGATCGTCGAGACCGGCCTGGACATCTCCAACGCCAACACCCTCATCGTCGAGCGCGCCGACATGCTCGGCCTGTCCCAGCTGCACCAGCTCCGCGGCCGGGTGGGGCGTGGCCGTGAGCGGGCCTACTCCTACTTCCTCTACCCGCCGGAGAAGCCGCTGACGGAGACGGCCCACGACCGCCTCCAGACCATCGCCAGCCACACCGACCTCGGGGCCGGCATGCAGGTGGCCATGAAGGACCTCGAGATCCGCGGCGCCGGCAACCTGCTCGGCGGCGAGCAGTCCGGCCACATCGCCGGCGTCGGGTTCGACCTCTACGTGCGGCTGGTCGGCGAGGCGGTGGCGGACTATCGAGGTGATGGCGGCGAGGACCGCGTAACCGAGATCAAGATCGAGCTGCCGGTCGACGCGCACCTCCCGCACGACTACGTGCCGGGGGAGCGGCTGCGCCTGGAGGCCTACAAGAAGCTCGCCGTCGTCGAGGACGAGGCCGGGCTGGCCGAGATCGAGGCCGAGCTGCGCGACCGCTACGGCGCCCCGCCGGAGCCGGTGCAGAACCTTCTCGAGGTCGCCCGGCTGCGCACGGTGGCCCGCCAGGCGGGGGTCGCCGACATCAGCGTCCAGGGCAACTTCGTGCGGTTCGGGCCGCTCGAGCTGCCCGAGAGCCAGCAGCTGCGGCTGCAGCGGCTCTACCCGGGGTCGCTGGTCAAGGACCAGGTCCGTACGATTCTCGTGCCCAAGCCCATGACCGCGAGGGTGGGTGGCAAGCCGCTGCGCGACACCGCAGTCCTGCGGTGGGCCAGCGACCTGATCCACGCGGTCCTGCTCGACAGCGTGGCCAGCGCCGCGCGCGTGGCCTCGAGCTGACGGCCATGATGTGCTCGACCCGCGCGCGCCGGCACCCGGCGGCACGACGAAAGGAACGTCCGTGAAGGTTCTCCCGACGGCCCGCGCCGCCGCGCCGGTCGCCCTGGTGCTCGGTGCCGCCCTGGCCCTGTCCGGCTGCGGCCCGCAGGAGGCCGGTGCCGCCGCCATCGTCGGCAACCGGGTCATCAGCGACCAGGACGTGCAGACCGCGGCCCAGGAGACCAACAAGGGGGTCGAGGGGCTGCAGCAGCCGTTCACCGCCTCCGACACGCTGGTCTTCCTCATCGTCTCGCCCTACGTCCTCGACGCGGCGGCCAAGGGCGGTCACGGGGTCTCCGAGTCCCAGGCCAAGGCGGCGCTGACCAAGCTGGCCAACCCCTCGCCGGCCACACTCGAGTTCGCCCGCACGTTCATCGCGCTGCAGGGGCTGACCCAGGAGCAGGTTCAGGGCGTGCTCGCCGAGGTGCAGAAGGCCAGGATCACGGTCAACCCGCGCTACGGCAAGCTCGACCCCAAGACCCTGCGCCTGGACACCAGCGAGCCGAACTGGATCAAGAAGGTCCCGCAGGCCAACGCCACCACCGCCCCGTCGGTCCCCTCCGGCCAGTAGTCCGCAGGCCCGCGTGGCGCACCGCCTGACCCTCCTGCTCAGCAGCCCGCGCGTCGCGCCGGGACTGCTCACCCGCGACGCGTGGGACGTGCTCGCGTCCGCCGCGGCCGTCCTCGCCCGCGACGAGGACGAGGCCCAGGCCGTCGCGGTCGCCGAGTCCGGTATGCCGGTCGCGCACGTGGGTGCCGAGCCGCCCGCCTCCCTGGCCCGCCTCCTCGCCGACCGCGCGGAGCAGGGCGAGGTGGTATGGCTGGGCTCCGCCGACGGCGACCCGGGCCTGACCGACGCCTTGGCCGCAGAGGTCAGCCGGCGATCCGATCCGCCCGAGGTCGAGGTGCTGGTCGGGTCGTGGGACGTGCCGGGTGCCCGGCTGCTCGACCTCGTCGCGGTGATGGACCGGCTGCGCACCCCGGGCGTCTGCCCGTGGTACGCCGAGCAGACCCACGAGTCCTTGCTGCCCTACCTCATCGAGGAGGCCTACGAGGTCGTCGAGGCGATCGAGTCCGGCGACCGGGCCCACATGCTCGAGGAGCTCGGCGACCTGCTCTTCCAGGTCGCCTTCCACGCCCGGGTCGCCGCCGAGGACCCGGCGGCGCCGTTCGACGTCGACGACGTGGCCGCAGCCCTCGTCGACAAGCTCGTCCGGCGCAACCCGCACGTGTTCTCCGACGTCGAGGCCGAGACCGCCGAGGACGTGACCGCGAACTGGGAGGCCATCAAGGCGCAGGAGAAGCCCCACCGCGACTCGCCGCTGGACGGCATACCGGCTGGCCTGCCCGCGCTGGCGCGGGCCGACAAGGTGCTCTCCCGGCTGGAGCGGGCCGGGGCCGGGCAGGTCGCGGCGGAGGCCACCGCAGGCGAGGACGTGGGCGCCCAGCTGCTCGCCCTGGGGGCCCGGGCGAGGGCCGCAGGCGTCGACGCCGAGGCGGCGCTGCGGGCGACGTTGCGCGAGGTCGAGGCGCAGGTCAGGGCCGACGGGGCCTGAGCCCGCGCTTCCCCGGTGCGGGTCGGTCACCGGTGGGGGCAGGCCCAGCCGTTAGGCTCCTGTCGTATCCGTCCGGCCCACCGATGGAGATGTTTGTGGCCAGCATCGAGGCAGTAGGCGCGCGCGAGATCCTTGACTCGCGCGGCAACCCCACCGTCGAGGTCGAGGTCGCCCTCGACGACGGCACGATCGCCCGCGCGGCGGTCCCGTCCGGAGCGTCGACCGGCGCGTTCGAGGCGGTCGAGCGCCGCGACGGTGACAAGAACCGATACGGCGGCAAGGGCGTCGAGCAGGCGGTCGACGCCGTCCTGGACGAGATCGGCCCGCGCCTGCTGGGCTTCGAGGCGAGCGAGCAGCGTCTCGTCGACGCCGAGATGCTCGCGATGGACGGCACCGCCAACAAGGGCACCCTCGGCGCCAACGCCATCCTCGGCGTCTCCCTCGCCGTGGCCCGCGCCGCGGCCGACTCCGCCGGCCTGCCCCTGTTCCGCTACGTCGGCGGTCCCAACGCCCACGTGCTGCCCGTACCGATGATGAACATCCTCAACGGCGGGTCGCACGCCGACTCCAACGTGGACATCCAGGAGTTCATGATCGCCCCGATCGGCGCCGGCTCCTTCCGCGAGGCGCTGCGCTGGGGCACCGAGGTCTACCACGCTCTCAAGGCGGTCCTGAAGGAGCGCGGCCTGTCCACCGGCCTGGGCGACGAGGGCGGCTTCGCGCCGAACCTCGAGAGCAACCGGGCAGCGCTGGACATCATCAGCGAGGCGGTCGCCAAGGCCGGCTACACCCTCGGCACCGACATCGCCCTGGCGCTCGACGTCGCGGCCTCGGAGTTCTGCGAGGACGGCGTCTACACCTTCGAGGGTCAGCAGCGCACCGCCGCCGAGATGACTGCCTACTACGCCGAGCTCGTCGAGGCCTACCCGCTGGTGTCCATCGAGGACCCGCTGGACGAGGACGACTGGGAGGGCTGGGCGACCATCACCGCGGTGCTCGGCGACAAGGTCCAGATCGTCGGCGACGACCTGTTCGTCACCAACCCCGAGCGGCTGCAGCGCGGCATCGACAACGCCACCGCCAACGCCCTGCTGGTCAAGGTCAACCAGATCGGCTCGCTGACCGAGACCCTCGACGCGGTCGACCTGGCCCAGCGCAACGGCTACCGCGCGATGATGAGCCACCGCTCCGGCGAGACCGAGGACACCACCATCGCCGACCTGGCCGTCGCCACCAACTGCGGCCAGATCAAGACCGGTGCCCCGGCCCGCTCCGAGCGGGTCGCGAAGTACAACCAGCTCCTGCGCATCGAGGAGGAGCTCGACGAGGCCGCGCGCTACGCCGGCGCCGGCGCCTTCCCGCGCTTCAAGGGCGACCGGGCCTAGCCCGGGCAGGGACACCGCTCGTGGCCGCCAACCGACCGGGCAGTGCGTCGAGGAGTCCTCGGCGCACCGGCTCGTCACGGTCCGGTGCGGCGGCCACGAGTCGTCCCTCCACCCCCCGCAAGTCCGCCAGCCGTCCCGCGACGTCGGCCCGCATCCGCCGCCCGCGTGGCGACCAGCACACGCCCCGCTCGCTGCGCCGGATGGCCATCCTCGCCTCGATCTTCGTCATGCTCGCGGTCCTCCTGGTCCCGACCCTGCGCTCCTACCTGCGCCAGCAGGGCGAGATCGAGGCGATGCGGCACAAGGTCGCCCAGCAGGGCAAGGCCGTCGATGCCCTGCGCGTGCAGAAGCAGCAGTGGGACGACCCGACCTACGTCCAGGAGCAGGCGCGCCAGCGGCTCAAGATGGTCAAGGTCGGCGAGCGCTCCTTCACCGTGCTCGACGCCAGCCCGGCCTCGCCGCAGCGCAAGGACCCGCAGGTCGCCTCCGTGCCGGCCGCGTCCGGCCGCAACCACCCGTGGTACGGCCAGCTGTGGGAGTCGATGGTCATCGCCGACACCCCGCCCCAGCCCACGCCGGGCGCCCCGACGCCGGCACCGCTCCCCACCCCAGGACACAGCACCCCATGAGCACCGTTGACGCCGCCGACCTCGCCGCCGTGGAGCAGCAGCTCGGCCGTCCACCCCGTGGTGTCGCCGAGGTCGCGCACCGCTGCCCGTGCGGCAACCCTGACGTGCTGCGCACCGAGCCCCGGCTGCCTGACGGCACGCCGTTCCCGACGACCTACTACGCCACCTGCCCCCGCCTGACCGGCGCCATCAGCACCCTGGAGACCAGCGGGCTGATGAAGGACATGACCGCGCGACTGGCGGAGGACCCCGAGCTGGCCGCCGCCTACGTCGCGGCCCACGAGGACTACCTGCGCCGCCGGGCCGAGCTGGGCGACGTGCCCGAGATCGAGGGCATCACCGCCGGCGGCATGCCGACCCGCGTCAAGTGCCTGCACGTGCTGGTGGCGCACTCCCTGGCCGTGGGTCGGGGCGTCAACCCGCTCGGGGACGAGGCCCTGGACGCCCTCGACGACTGGTGGGCGGGCGGCCCCTGCGTAGAGCGCGGGGCCGCGGAGTGACCCGCGTCGGGGCGGTCGACTGTGGCACCAACTCGATCCGGCTGCTGATCGCCGACGTCGACCCGGTGGCTGGCACCTTGACCGACGTGGTCCGCCGGATGGAGGTCGTCCGGCTCGGCTACGGCGTCGACCGCACCGGCGTCATCGCCCCGGAGGCGATGGAGCGCACCCTCGCCGCCTGCCGCGACTACGCCGCGCAGTGCGAGGAGCACGGCGTCGAGCGGGTCCGCTTCGTGGCCACCTCCGCCTCGCGCGACGCGCGCAACGCCGCCGAGTTCGTCGCCGGGGTGCGTGAGGCCTTCGCCTCCTTCGGTATCGCGCCCGAGGTCGTCAGCGGGCACGAGGAGGCCTCGCTGTCCTTCCGTGGCGCGACAGGGGAGCTGCGCGGGCGCGGCGTGCCCGGCCCCTACCTCGTGGTCGACCTCGGGGGCGGGTCCACCGAGCTGGTCCGTGGCACCGACGACGTCGAGCAGGCGCGCTCGGTCGACATCGGCTGCGTGCGGATGACCGAGCGCCACCTGCACTCCGACCCCCCCACGGCCGCCGAGGTCGCCGCGGCGACGCGCGACATCGAGGCCGCCATCGACGAGGCCGCCGCCGTCGTGGACCTCGCCGGGGTCAAGGCCCTGGTGGGCCTGGCCGGCAGCGTGACCACCCTGACGGCCCACGCCCTGCGGCTGCAGGCCTACGAGCCGGCGCGCATCCACCTCGCCTCGCTCCCGGTCGACACGGTGGCTGCGGCGGCCGAGGACCTGCTGGCCATGTCGCACGCCGAGCGCGCGGCGCTGCCGTTCATGCACCCCGGCCGGGTCGACGTCATCGGGGCTGGGGCGCTCATCTGGCGCCTCGTCGTCGAGCGGGTCCGGCGCGAGGCGGGCGTGACCGAGGTGGTCACCAGCGAGCACGACATCCTCGACGGCATCGCTCTCGGCATCGCGGGCTGACCGGGGCTGGGGGAGGCTGGCGATGGGGGAGCCCGGCGGTCCGGGGCACGACCGGCAGGAGCTGCTGCCCCACCCGGTGACGGGTCGGCTGTTCCCCTCGCCCGTGCCGCCCGGGACCGGCTGGCCGGGCGATCCGGCGGCGGAGGACACCCCGGTGGCCCGGACGCGGGCGGCGGCCGCGCGCCTGGCCCGGACGGCCCCCGATGTCGAGGAGCTCGACGCCAGGGTCAGCGTGTGTCGGGCCTGTCCACGCCTCGTACGCTGGCGGGAGGAGGTCGCCACCGGGGGCAAGCGCGCCTCCTTCGCCGACCAGCCCTACTGGGGGCGGCCCGGCCCCGGGTTCGGGGACCCCCATCCGCAGGTCCTGGTCGTCGGCCTCGCGCCGGCGGCCAACGGCACCAACCGCACCGGGCGGATGTTCACCGGCGACCGCAGCGGCGACTGGATCTACGCCGCGCTGCACCGCGCCGGGTTCGCCGCCGAGCCGCACAGCGTGGCCAGCGGCGACGGGCAACGCCTGAGCGGGGCACGCATCGTCGCCGCGGTGCGGTGCGCCCCGCCGGCGAACCGGCCGTCGCCCCTGGAGCGGGACACCTGCGGGGCCTGGCTGGACCGTGACCTTGCTCTCGCCGAGCCGACGCTGCGCTCGGTCCTGGCCCTCGGGGCCATCGCCTGGACGGCCACGCTGCAGTCCGCCCGCCGGCTCGGCTGGGCCGTGCCTCGACCCGCGCCGCGCTTCGGCCACGGGGCCGAGACCACGCTGGTCTCCAGCCACGGCAAGGCGATTCGCCTGCTCGGCAGCTACCACGTCAGCCAGCAGAACACCTTCACCGGCAAGCTCACCGAGGCCATGCTCGACGCTGTCCTGAGCCGCCTGTGAGGGGAGCCGGGCTGGGTTCGCGCGACCCGGCATACCGGGGTCAAGGGGCTGTCCGCGGACTGGGAGGGACTTTGTGAAAACTTTCACGAGTAGTACCGTCGAGCGGTGAGCAAACGCATCGTGGTCCTCGGAGGCGGCTACGTCGGGCTCTACACGAGCCTGGGGTTGCTGCGGAAGCTGCGCGCCGGAGAGGCGACCGTCACGGTCATCGACCCGCGCTCCTACATGACCTACCAGCCGTTCCTGCCGGAGGCGAGTGCCGGCAGCCTCAGCCCACGGCACGTGGTCGTCCCACTGCGCCGGGTGCTCAAGGGCGCCGAGATCATCAACGCGCACGTGACCAAGGTCGACCACGCCCGCAAGGTGGTCACCGTCGAGCCGCTGGAGGGCCCGTCCTACGAGGTGCCCTACGACGAGGTCGTCGTCGCGCTCGGCTCCAAGGCCCGCACGCTGCCCATCCCCGGCCTGGCCGAGCAGGGCATCGGGTTCAAGACGGTCGAGGAGGCCATCTGGCTGCGCAACCACGTGCTGCGCTGCCTCGACCTGGCCGCCTCCACCCAGGACGCCGAGCGGCGCAGCCGGGCCCTGACCTTCACCTTCGTCGGTGGTGGCTACGCCGGCGTCGAGGCGATCGCCGAGCTGGAGGACATGGCCCGCTACGCCCTGCGCTACTACCCCCAGGTCCATCCCGACGAGCTGCGTTTCGTCCTCGTCGAGGCGACCGGCCGGATCCTGCCCGAGGTCGGCGAGGACATGGGCCGCTACACCCTCGACGAGCTGCGCCAGCGAGGCCTCGACGTGCTGCTGGAGACCCGGCTGGAGTCGTGCGTCGACGGCCACGTCGTGCTCTCCGACGGGCAGCGGTTCGACTCCGACACCGTGGTCTGGACCGCCGGCGTCAAGGCCAGCCCGGTGCTGGCCAACACCGACCTGCCGCTGGACGACAAGGGCCGCCTGGTGTGTGACGCCGACCTGCGCGTGCACGGCCTGGCCGACGCGTGGGGCGCCGGTGACAACGCCGCGGTGCCGGACATCACCAACCCCGGTTCCTTCTGCTCGCCCAGTGCCCAGCATGCCGTGCGGCAGGCGACCCACCTCGCCGACAACATCGTGAAGTCGTTGCGGGGCAAGGAGATCGAGCCTTACCGCCACAAGCACGTCGGCTCCGTGGCGAGCCTCGGCCTGCACAAGGGCGTGGCCCAGGTCTACGGCGTCAAGCTGCGCGGCTGGCCGGCCTGGTTCATGCACCGGACTTACCACGTGTCCCGGGTCCCCACGCTCAACCGCAAGATCCGGGTCATCGTCGACTGGACGTTGGCGCTGTTCTTCAAGCGAGAGATCGTCAGCCTCGGCGAGATGGCCGCGCCCCGCGAGGAGTTCCACCAGGCCGCGGGCGGTGGCCAGTGAGCGTCCCCGGCCAGGTCATCGCGGTGACGGTCCTCGGCCAGGACCGCCCCGGCATCGTCGCCGACGTCACCGGCGCCCTCGCGGACCTGCACGGCAACCTCGAGGACTCGACCATGACGCTGCTGCGCGGCCACTTCGCCATGGTCCTGCTCGTGCGCACCGGCGCAGGCGTCGACGCGGTGGAGTCCGCGCTGCGGCACCTCACCGCCGACGGCTCCCTGGTCATCAACGCCCGCGTCCTCGCCGACACCACCCCGAGCGCCCCCTCCGGGCCGTCGTACGCCCTGCACGTCCACGGCGCCGACCGTCCCGGCATCGTCGCGACCATCACCAGGGTGGTGGCCGAGCACGGCGGCAACATCGTCGACCTCGGCACCCGCCTCGGCGGCGACCTCTACGTGCTCATGGCCGAGCTGGAGCTGCCCGACGTCGCGGCCGCGGAGGCGCTAGAGCGCGACCTGCGCATCGTCGCCGACGAGATCGGCGTCGACGTGCACCTCTCGCCCGTCGAGGACGACCTCTTGTGAGCTCGCAGCCCGGGCACGACGCCGGCGCGCCACCGGGGTTCAGCATGCCTCCCCTGCCCGTGGGGCGGGTGCTCCCGGTCCGGCAGGCCCCCGACGCCGTCCTGGGCACTCCCGGGGCCGACGTCGACCCAACCGGCCCGGAGTCCGTCCAGCTGGCCGCCGATCTGCTTGCCACGCAACGGGTCTCGCCCGGCTGTGTCGGACTCGCGGCGCAGCAGGTCGGCCTCGCCGTCCGCATGTTCAGCGTCGACGTGACCGGTCACCCCAAGACCCGCACGTGCCACGGCGCGTTCGTGCTGTGCAACGCCGAGGTCGTCAGCGCCACGCGCAGGGAGCGCGGCCGTGAGGGCTGCATGTCCGTGCCGGACTTCACCGGAGACGTAGCCCGCGCCCGTCGCCTGGTCGTACGTGGCCAGCTGCCGGTCACGGGGGAGTGGGTCGAGGTCACCACGGACGCCTTCGAGGCGGTGGCCCTGCAGCACGAGGTCGACCACACCCAGGGCCTGCTGTTCCTCGACCGCGTGGCAGGCGCCCACGCGATCCACCCGCGCCGCACCTATCTGTAGCCTGACGCCTGTCCCCGTAGCCCAACGGCAGAGGCGAGCGACTTAAAATCGCGCAAGTGCGGGTTCGAATCCCGTCGGGGGCACGCATCGGGGAACTTCCTGGCCCCCTCGGACATCTTCTCAGTGACGGGCCGCCGCCACGGCGGCATGACGTGCTGGAGGCACACGATGAGCAACCCGGTGTTCAACCGGATCGACAAGCAGGTCCGCCGCGGCGCCTATGCCGGCTTCGGCCAGGAGCCCCGGGCGCAGTGGTCCACCCCGCAGCAGCCCGCCGCGGCCGACCTCAGCGCCGCGCAGCTGCAGCAGATGTATGACGCGCAGCCCGCCACCGCGGCGCAGGCCCGTCGGATGACCCTCGACGACGTGGTGATGAAGACGCTGCTGCTGTTCGGCATCGTCGTCGCCGTCGCGGCGGCCTCGTGGGTCGTCACCGACACGAGCCCCGCCCTGGCGCTGCCGATCTGGCTGGCCGGCATGCTCGGCGGACTCGTGGTCGGCTTCGTCATCGCCTTCCGGCAGAAGGTCAGCGTCCCGCTGATCCTCACCTACGCGGTGCTCGAGGGTGGCTTCGTCGGCGCGATCAGCCGGGTCTTCGAGTCCTACGCCCACGGCGTCGTCGGCCAGGCCGTGCTGGCGACCATGGCGACGTTCGCCGGCATGTTCATCGCCTGGAAGGTCGGCTTCATCAAGGTGACCGACCGTTCGCGCCGCATCTTCGGCATGGCGGTCATCGGCTACCTGCTCTTTGGCCTGGTCAACCTCGTGTTCGCCTTCGCCACCGGCGGCTGGGGCCTCATCGGTTCGCAGTTCGGCCTGCTGATCTGCGTCGTCGGCGTCGGCATGGCGGCCTACTCCCTGGCCATCGACTTCGACACCATCGACCGCGGTGTCGCGGCCGGGCTGCCCGAGCGCTGCTCCTGGCTCATGGCGCACGGCCTGATCGTCTCGCTGGTCTGGCTCTACCTCGAGCTGCTGCGCCTGTTCACCCGGGCCCGCAACTAGTGCAGCCACCCACCCCGGTGCCGGTCGAGGTCCGCACCGAGCTCGCCCGGGTGGTCGAGCGCTGGCAGCAGCTGCCGCTGGACCGCGCCGAGCGCCACGCCGGCGCCGTCCGCGAGCTGGTGCAGCGCCTGGCCGACGAGGTCGCCGAACGCACCGGTCAGGACCCCTGGCCGGTGCCCGACCTCGGCCCGGCCACGCTGATGGACCAGCTGGCGGTCATGGTCTACGACGCCAGCGAGGTGGGCCTGCCGGAGGACCTCGCCGGGCAGCTGGGCGACCTGCGCCGCGCGCTGGCCTGACCGGCATACCGGCGCGGCTGGCGCACCCTCACCCACCGAACGCCCGAAATCCGTCGAATCGCACCCCTGCCGGGGCGGATTCGACGGATTTTGGGCGTTCGGTGGAGGTGTCTCAGGCGCGCAGGTGGGCGACGGCGGCCCACGCCGGGTCGAGCTGCGAGGCCACCTGCACCCGCCCCTGGTCCCACCCGGAGACGGCGGCCCGGACCTGTTCGGCGGCCGGGGTGGTGCCGTCGACGTAGAGGTGCAGCACGCGCACCCCGTCGTGGCTCTCGTGCGCGACGAGACGGCCACTGGGCCCCACCCGGTCGGTGAGGTGGTCCTCGAGGCTGCGCAGCCGTGGCAGGCTCTGCGCGCCAGGCAGCCCCTGCTCCGTGGTGTCGGTGAAGGGCACGACCACGGCGACGTGCGTGTCCAGATGCGGGGCCGTCGCCGCGCGCAGCGGCACCTGGGTCATGGCGAGAACGGGCCGCCCGGTGGGACCGGTGCCCTCCAGCACGGCCCAGGTGGGTTCGCCGTCGGCGTCGAGGTGCTGCTCCTCCAATGAGCACACGACCGAGCGCAGGCCGGTCAGCGGGACCGCGTCCAGCGGCTCGAGCTCGGCCGCGGAGACCTCGCCGAGCCACGTCTCCACGGCGGCCTCGCCGAGCACGGTGTCGAGCAGCAGGAACGCGGCCTGCGTGCGCGTCTGTGGCTCGAGGTCGGCCCAGGCCGGGTGGTGCACGCTGACGTCCACCGCTGCACCGACCACGCGGGCACCGGCGGTGGCCCGGGCCAGGTCGACGTGCTGTCCCTCGATCTCCAGCGACACCGCCCCGGCGTCGGCTGTGGGCTGGCGCATGTCGGCATAGCTCCACACCGCGTCGGCCGGCGGCGCCGCGAGCCGCCAGCGGCGGGCCAGGGGCCGCAGCGCGGGGTCGCCGGCCGCGGTCACCACGAGCACGTGCTGGCTCTCCTGGCCGCCGGGCCCGAGCTCCCACGCCAGGCCGTCGTGCACCGCGTCGACCCGGGCACTGAGCGCCTCGACGATGCGCCCCGGTTCCCGGTCGGCGATGGCCCCGGCGACCGCGTCGGCGCCCTCGGCCACCCACCACTGCCAGAACGCACCGAGGGTGGCGCCAGCGTCGGTGGTGGCCCTGCGGCGCGAGAAGAGTCCCATGGCGGTCATCCTGCCGTGCCTGTCCACGCGGCACGAGGCAGACCGCCGCATCACCCACCGAACGCACGAAATCCGCCGAACCGAGCCTCTTTCGGGGCAGGTTCGACGGATTCGGTGCGTTCGGTCGAGGGGAGCGACGACCTCAGCTGAGGCGCTCGTAGATGACCGCCATCCCCTGGCCGCCACCGACGCACATGGTCTCGAGGCCGAACTGGCCGTCGCGGGCCTGCAGGCCGTTGAGCAGCGTGGTGGTGATCCGGGCGCCGGTCGAGCCGAACGGGTGGCCCAGGGCGATCGCGCCGCCGTGCACGTTGAGCTTGTCGAAGTCCATGCCGAGGTCGTCGGCCGACGGCAGCACCTGGGCGGCGAAGGCCTCGTTGATCTCGTACAGGTCCATGTCGGCGATGGTCATGCCGGCGCGGGCCAGGGCCTGGCGCGAGGCCTCGACCGGGCCGAGGCCCATGATCTCCGGCGACAGCGCCGAGACGCCGGTGGAGACGACGCGCGCCAGCGGGGTCAGGCCCAGCTCCCTGGCCTTGGTGTCGCTCATGACGACCACGGCGGCGGCACCGTCGTTGAGCGGGCAGCAGTTGCCGGCGGTGATGGTGCCGTTCTCGCGGAAGACCGGGTTGAGGCCGGACACACCCTCCAGCGTCACGCCGGCGCGCGGGCCGTCGTCGGTGGAGACGACGGTGCCGTCCGGCGTGGTGATCGGCGTGATCTCGCGGGCGAAGAACCCGTCGGCGATGGCCTTCTCGGCGCGGTTCTGGCTGGAGACGCCCCACTCGTCCTGGCGCTGGCGGGAGATGCCACGCGACGTGGCGACGTTCTCGGCGGTCTGGCCCATGGACAGGTAGACGTCGGGCAGCAGGCCCTGCTCGCGCGGGTCGGTCCAGACGCTGTTGTCCGTGGCGATCTGCTGGCTGCGGGCCTGGGCGTCGGCGAACCTCGGGTTCTGCCACTCGGCCTTCGAGCCGCCGGCGCCGGAGAAGTCGGCGTAACGCGAGACGCACTCCACGCCGGCGCTGATGAACACGTCGCCCTCGCCGGCCTTGATCGCGTGGAAGGCCATCCGCGTGGTCTGCACCGAGGAGGCGCAGAACCGGTTCACCGTCGCCCCGGGCAGGTGGTCGTAGCCGGCGAGCACCGCCACGACGCGGGCCATGTTGGAGCCGTGCTCGGCCCACGGCTCGGCGCAACCGAGGTAGAGGTCGTCGACGAGCTTCGGGTCCAGGCCGGGGACCTTGTCCAGGGCGGCCTGGACGATGGTCGCCGCGAGGTCGTCGGGGCGGACGTCCTTGAGCGAGCCCTTGAAGGCGCGCCCGATCGGGCTGCGGGCGGTCGAGACGATGACGGCTTCGGGCACGGTTCCTCCACTGACGGACTCGGGATGCGCCGTCGATGCTATGCCGGGCCGGGCCCCTCGGGGGTGTGGCCTTGGTCTCCCGGCTCATCCTCGCCGTCCACCATCGCCGGTATGCCGTCCGGCTGGCTCGCGGGGGCCACTGCCGCGGCTGTCCCGTCGGCCGGGTCCACCGCGCCCGTGCCGGTGCTGCCGTCCGCGCCGGCGTCCGAGACCTCGCCGTCCAGCTCGGACCGGTCGGTGACCGGGGTGCGGCGCCGGCGCAGCAGCACGGCCCAGCGGCCGCGCGGCCCGCGGGACTCCCCCTCGACGGCGGTGGCGCTGACCTCGGTGCCGGGGTCGCGCACGGCCTGCACCGCGGCCACGGCGACCGGGCTGACGCCCTCGCCGCGCCGGGCGTCGGGGACCCGGTGGTCGTCGGCCGCGCCCCACAGGCCCAGGGCCGCGCACACGCTGGGCAGCAGCGCCGCCGCGGCCCGCGCGTAGCCGGCAGGGGAGGGGTGGAAGCGGTCGGCGCTGAACAGCTCGTGCGGGCGCTCGGCGAACTCGGGTCCGAGCAGGTCACCCAGGGACACGGTCCGGCCCCCGGCCTCGACCACGGCGACGGTCGGGGCCGCGGCCAGGTCGCGCGACCAGCGGCGGGCCAGCAGCCGCAGCGGCTGGGCGACCGGCTCGATCGTGCCCAGGTCGGGGCAGGTGCCGACCACGACCTCGGCCCCGGCAGCACGCAGCGAGCGCACGGTCTCCTCGAGGTGGCGCACGGCGACGGCCTTGTCGATCCGGTGCGTGACGTCGTTGGCGCCGATCATGATGAGCGCGATGTCGGGGTGTGGCACCTCCTCCAGGGCGTTGGCCAGCTGCACCTCCAGCCCGGAGGACTCGGCCCCGACGACGGCGACGTTGGTCAGCCGCACCGGCCGCCCCATGAAGGCGGACACGCCGTTGGCCACGATCGCGCCGACGGTCTGGTGCGCGCTGTCGGCACCCATCCCGGCGGCGGAGCTGTCCCCGAGGACGACGAGCTGGACCGGCTCACCGAGCCCCGCGCCATACACGGCGTTGTCGTCGGGGGAGCCATCGAAGGGCTGGCCGACGACGCGGCGGGCGAGCTGGGCCTCGAGCTTGAGCACCGCGAAGCCGATCAGGCCCAGGGCGCCGATGCCCGCAGCGCCGACGCCACCGCCGTAGGCGGCGGTGGCTGCGATCCTGCGTGCCCGTCGTGCCCTGCCCATCAAGCCTCACCTCGCGTGCCGATCGTGTGTCACCGGGTGCCCTCGCGGCTCCACCACGGTAACGAGGGACATCCGCCGAATGTGCCGTGGGATGCCCTCGTACGCAAGGGGGATCGGCGCCGGCGACATGCCCCTCGGCCACGGGGAGAGGCAGCGTCCGGAGTCTGAGACGATGGGGGCGTGAAGTACGCCGAACACATCGCCGACCTCGTCGGGAACACGCCCCTCGTCAAGCTGAACGCCGTCACCGAGGGCATCACCGCCACGGTGCTGGCCAAGGTCGAGTACATGAACCCCGGCGGGTCCGTGAAGGACCGCATCGCGCTGCGCATGGTCGAGGCCGCGGAGGCCTCCGGCGAGCTCAAGCCGGGCGGCACGATCATCGAGCCCACGTCGGGCAACACCGGCGTCGGCCTGGCGCTGGTGGCACAGCGCAAGGGCTACAAGTGCATCTTCGTGTGCCCGGACAAGGTCGCCGAGGACAAGCGCAACGTGCTGCGTGCCTACGGCGCGGAGGTCGTGGTCTGCCCGACCGCGGTCGCCCCGGAGCACCCCGACTCCTACTACTCGGTCAGCGACCGGCTGGTGCGCGAGACCGAGGGCGGCTGGAAGCCCAACCAGTACGCCAACCCCGAGGGCCCCAACAGCCACTACGCCACCACCGGCCCCGAGATCTGGGCCGACACCGAGGGCAAGGTGACCCACTTCGTGGCCGGCGTCGGCACCGGCGGCACGATCAGCGGCACCGGCCGCTACCTCAAGGAGGTCAGCGACGCCGCGGTCCGCGTCATCGGCGCCGACCCCGAGGGCTCGGTCTACTCCGGCGGCACCGGCCGTCCCTACCTGGTCGAGGGCGTCGGCGAGGACTTCTGGCCCACCGCCTACGACCCCTCCGTGGTCGACGAGATCATCGCGGTCAGCGACGCCGACTCCTTCGCCATGACCCGGCGCCTGGCCCGTGAGGAGGGCCTGCTCGTCGGCGGCTCCTGCGGCATGGCGGTCGTCGCGGCCCTGCGCGCGGCGAAGGACCTCGGCCCCGACGACGTCGTCGTCGTGCTGCTGCCGGACTCCGGGCGCGGCTACATGTCCAAGATCTTCAACGACGACTGGATGGCGTCCTACGGCTTCCTCAAGGAGGTCGGCCAGCGCACCGTCGGCGAGGTGCTGCACGCCAAGTCCGGCGACATCCCGGCCCTGGTGCACACGCACCCCACCGAGACCGTCCGCGACGCGATCGAGATCCTGCGCGAGTACGGCGTCTCGCAGATGCCGGTCGTCAACGCCGAGCCGCCGGTCATGGCCGGCGAGGTGTCCGGCGCGGTGAGCGAGCGCGACCTGCTCGAGGCGCTGTTCACCGGCGAGGCGCACCTGGCCGACCCGGTCGAGAAGCACATGGGCAAGCC
>NZ_JBTCWL010000012.1:0-69411 GCF_054325275.1 Oryzihumus sp. | reverse complement strand
CCCGAGCTGTAGTCCACGCGGGTGCCGCCCGGGATCGCGTACTCGTCCTGGACGGGGTAGCCGAGCTTGTTGATGCCGTCCATCCGCAGGTAGACCGCGTCGATGCCGCCACCGACGACGAACACGCCCTTGGGGGTGGCGGAGACAGTCTGCAGCTTCTGGAACACCGTGCGTGCGCCCCACGTGGTCGGGGTCTCACGGCGGTTGACCGGGCCCCACTTGCTGCTGGCCCCGCCCATGGCCGCCCAGCGCTTGTAGATCGGGCTGGTGCCGTAGGTGGCCCGCTGCGCCACGGCCGTGCGGATCTGCGGCAGGTAGGGGTAGAGGGCGTTGCCGGGGCACTCGGTGTAGTAGGTGTCCCGGTGGCCCGTGATGAAGGGCAGCGTCACCCTGGTGCCAGCCTTGTAGCGGGAGGAGCTGCTGGCGCTGGTCAGCACCGTCGAGCCGGCCGCGTTGCGATAGAACCCACCGATGCGCCAGGCGAACACGTTCTCGATCGCGTTCAGGGCCGCGCTCGTGGGCTTGACCGACGTGTAGGTGCCGATGAGCGAGACCCCGAAGGTGTCGGTGTTGAAGCCGATGGCGTGGGCGCCGACCACCGGGCGGTCGACCCCGCCCCAGCGGCCCTCGAAGATCTGGCCGTACTTGTCGACGAGCATGTTGTAGCCGATGTCGCACCAGCCAAGGCTCTGCGTGTGGTACGCGTAGATGCTTCGCACGATGGCCTTGGACTGGCTGGCGGTGTAGTTGTTGCTGTCCACCGTGTGGTGCAGCACCCCGCCGTTGGTGGTGGTCGAGTAGTCGGGCGCGCAGCGGCGCATCGACTCGTCGGCGCCCCACTGGTAGCGCCAGATGACCGGCGGCTGCTGGGCCATGGCCACCGCACTGCCGGCAGGCAGCGTGGCGGGGGCATCAGCCGGGCTGGTCCCGGGATCGACGAGCTCGACCCGCCCCTGACCCAGGTGCGCGTCTCCCTGCGCGGGGTAGCGGACCTGGACCGAGCTCACGCCCTCGCCCAGCCACACGGGGTCCGTGCCGACCCGCTGGGCGACGCCGGCCTTGACCGCGGCGGGGTCACGCAGCGAGGCGTTGACCTCGGCCGTGGTCCAGTCGCCCCAGCCCTTGGCGTCGCGGCCACGGATCTCGATGGTGGTGTGGTCGGCGGGGGCGTTGCCGGCCGCCCAGGTGATGGCGACCAGGGGTGCGCCCTGACTGACGGACGTCACGACGTCCTGGGGGGCGGCCGCTGCGCGCGCCGAGGGCGAGGGCTGGATCCCCTTCGTCGGGGCGGTGGCGCCATGGGCCACCCGCTGCGAGGGCAGCGAGCCCAGCTGCAGCTCCCGGACGCTGGGCGGCACCGGTCTCGGGGAGGCGGGGTGGCCGGTGGTGACCACCGGCAGGGCGGTGGCCACCACGCCCAGGCTCATCGTCGCCGTGGCCAGTGCGGCGAGGTGCTTCAGGCCGCGGGGTCCACCGCGCGGCTGTGTCGTCTTGGTTGTGCTCACGTCGGCTCCAGAAGTGACGTCTTGGGTCCAGTTACGCGTGATGCGGAAGTTGCCCCAGTGAGGAATGTGATGGATGTCATCCATGATCCACGAACTGCGTTCGAAATGCGGCGAAATGACACGATCCTGACCTTCGTGTTCCCGACGGGCTCTGGTTCCCGGCGGCAGCGTGCGACAACGGTCGGCCCGGGCTGCATGACCCCGGACGCGGCGAAGGGCTCCCGCACATGCGGGAGCCCTTCGGGTGGAGCCGGTATGCCGTGTGCCGCCGTCGGGGGCAGCACACGGTGCCGGTCAGGCCACGGGGGCGGGCGTCTGCTGCCGGGGACCCACCAGTCGCCGCAGACGGCGGCCGACTGCGGGGTAGTGCCGCTCGAACAGCCACCATGCGGCGAGCGCCGCAACGTTGGCGACGGTGAACGCCACCAGGATGCACAGCCACGCCGGCCATGAGTCAGGCAGCAGGATCTGCAGGTAGATGAGCAACGAGAAGTGCACGAGGTAGAGCGAGTAGGAGTAGTCCGATGCCAGCTTCACGGCCCCGGACAGCACCGGGGTGCGCAGTCCTGCCCAGTCACGCGCCACCGCGTGGAACAGGCTGAGCAGGGCGGCTGCGATCCCGACGTCCACGGCGGGGTGGTAGAGGTTCATCCCCGTGTGCAGGAGGACCACCACGGCGGTCCCGGCCCCGAGTGCCACGACGCCGAGGTGCGACCGGCGCGAGAAGGTCGTCATGCGCTCGTGCTGGAAGGCGTAGAGCATGCCGATCACCCACGCGAGCGGAAGGCCGGACCCCTGCGTCAGCTCCGCCACGGGGACGGCACCGGCCACCAGCACCAGGAGCGCGGGACGGAACAGGCGCCTGCCGACGAAGCCGAGGACGAGCCCCCCGAAAGCGAGATAGATCCACCACTCGATCACGACGGTCCACAGCGGGGCGGCCGAACCGAGCGGGCCGCTGACGAGGGCCAGCCCGGTGGTCCTGCTCACGAAGTCCAGGACCGGGTTGTTGTAGAGCAGGGTGGCGTTGGCCGCCAGGGTGCCGAGGCCCATCTCGGGGACGATGTAGGGGCTGGTCCGGCCCCACATGCCGAACACGAGGTGGTCGGCGATGAAGACCAGCACCAGCACCGGCACCATTGGCACGAGGATCCGGCTGCCGCGGTCCACCACGTAGGTGCGCAGGAGATAGGTGCCGCGGGACTGCTTGGTGCGGACCGACCTCGAGATGAGGAAGCCCGAGAGGGCGAAGAACAGCACCACGCCCATGTTCTGCAGGAAGAACAGCCCGGCGTTGGTGACGAGCCGCCCGCTGCCCGTGACCCGCATGAACACCGTCGGGACGAAGATGTTCAGGGCGTGCCCCACCACCACCATCTGGGAGGCGGCGGTCCGGACGACGTCGAAGTAGGCGAGCTGAGCCTTGTGCGCGACGTGCGGGTTAGCCAGGTGCGGGTGCGGCGGGTGGCGCTTCATGAAGTCTGCAGGTCCACGATCAGCTCGGGCTCGGTCTTGTCCCGGACCTCGTCCTCGGTGACGCCGGGGGCCAGCTCGCGCAGCACGAGGCCCGTGTCGGTCACGTCGATGACGGCCAGGTCGGTGATGATCCGCTGCACCACGGCCTTGCCGGTGTAGGGCAGGGAGCAGTCCTTGACGATCTTGTAGGAGCCGTCCTTGGCGACGTGCTCCATGAGGACGATCACCTTGCGGGCGCCGTGGACCAGGTCCATCGCGCCGCCCATGCCCTTGACCATCTTGCCGGGGATCATCCAGTTGGCGATGTCGCCACCGGCGGAGACCTGCATGGCGCCGAGGATCGCGGCGTCGACCTTGCCGCCGCGGATCATGCCGAAGCTCGTCGCCGAGTCGAAGAAGGAGGCGCCCTTGCGCAGGGTGACCGTCTCCTTGCCGGCGTTGATGAGGTCGGGGTCCTCCTCGCCCGCGAACGGGTAGGCGCCGACGCCCAGGATGCCGTTCTCGGACTGCAGGACGATCTCGACGTCGTCGGGCACGTAGTTGGGGACGAGGGTGGGCAGGCCGATGCCCAGGTTGACGTAGTCGCCGTCGGCCAGCTCGAGGGCGGCGCGGGCGGCCATCTGCTCGCGGGTCAGTGCCATGGGTCAGGACTCCTTCGACCGGACGGTGCGGCGCTCGATGCGCTTGTCGGCGGCCTGCTCGGGGGTGAGGGGGAGCACGCGCTGGACGAAGATGCCCGGCAGGTGCACCTGGTCGGCGTCGATCTCGCCGGGCTCGACGAGCTGCTCGACCTCGGCGATGGTGACCCTGCCGGCCATCGCGGCCAGGGGGTTGAAGTTGCGGGCCGACTCGTGGAAGACGAGGTTGCCGTGGCGGTCACCCTTCCAGGCCCGGACCAGGCCGAAGTCGGTGACGATGGCCTCCTCGAGCACGTAGGTGCGGGTCTGGCCACCGCCCATCGCGAACTCGCGGGTGTCCTTGGCGGGGGAGGCCTTGGCCACCGAGCCGTCGGGGGCGTAGCGCCAGGGCAGGCCGCCCTCGGCGACCTGGGTGCCCACGCCGGTGGCGGTGTAGAAGGCCGGGATGCCCGAGCCGCCGGCGCGCAGCCGCTCGGCGAGGGTGCCCTGCGGGGTCAGCTCGACCTCGAGCTCCCCGGAGAGGAACTGCCGCTCGAACTCCTTGTTCTCCCCGACGTAGGAGGAGATCATCCGGCGGATCCGCTTGTCCTTCAGCAGGATCCCCAGGCCCCAGTCATCGACGCCGCAGTTGTTGGAGACGGCCTCGAGGTCGGTGACGCCCCGGTCGTGGATCTCCTTGATCAGGACCGTGGGGATGCCGCAGAGGCCGGAGCCACCCACGGACAGGGACGAGCCGTCGACGATCCCGTCAACGGCCTCGGCAGCAGTGGAGACGACTTTGTCCATGGCGGGGACTCTAGCCGTGCGCACGGGGACCGGGTGCAGCCCGGGAGGACACCCCGGCCGGGGGCCCGCTGTGGCGGGGGCACAGGTGCCGGTCGCCCTGTGCGCCGCGAGGAACTACCGGCGTGTAATTCGGCCAAACCGCTTGTCGCCGGAGTGACCCCACGGGATAACTGATCCGGATGGTGGTGTCGGGACTGGTGTGAAGGATGTGACGCATGGCGAGCACGGTCAGGTGGGCGGCGGCCGGTGGGGCCGCGATCGCCCTGCCCGTCCTCGCCGTGTGGGCTGCCGGCTCGGCCGAGGCCGCCCCCACCGCCCCGGTGCCCGCGCCGCCCACCAAGGCGCTGCCCGCCGCCCTCGACGTCATGACGCCCTGGCAGCCGCAGGTGTCCTGCGACCCGGTGGACAAGCCGGGGGTGCGCGCGTTCGGCGACCTGATGCTGGCGACGTACAGGTCGGGCAACTACGGGGTGAGCCGCTACTGCGCCGCCGACACCAGCGAGCACTACGACGGCCGCGCCCTGGACTGGATGCTCAGCGTCAACAACCCCGACCAGAAGGCGATCGCGGACTCGGTGACCGCGTGGCTGAGCGCGAACAACGGCGCGATGGCCCGGCGCTTCGGGATCCAGTACATCATCTGGAACAAGCACATGTGGCGCGAGTACGACCCCGGCCGGGGCTGGGCGGCGTACAGCGGCAGCGACCCGCACACCAGCCACGTCCACTTCAGCTTCACCTGGGACGGCGCCATGAAGCGCACGTCCTGGTGGACCGGCACGCCGGTCACCGTGCCCGACGTGGGGCCGTGCCGGGTCTACGCGGGGGAGTACGCCCCGGTCTACACCAGCCGCAACACCACGCCGTGCCCGGTGAGCCTGCCCGCCGCGCCGACCTCGGTGCACGCCGTCGCCGTCCAGGGCCAGAGCAGCCCGGACATCGCCCTGGCCCAGAAGCTGCTCGGGATCACCGCCGACGGGCAGTTCGGCGGCGGGACCCGAGCCGCCCTGCTGGCCTGGCAGCGCAGCCACGGGGTGCCGGTCACCGGTGTCCTCGACAAGGCGACCTGGGCCCGGCTCGCCCCCGGTGCCCCGGTCGCGACCACGCCCACCCCGACGCCCGCGACGCCGACGACCTACCCGACCTTCCGCCAGGGGCAGAGCAGCCCCACCATCGCGATCGCCCAGCGCGCCCTCGGCGTCACCGCCGACGGGGCGTTCGGGCCGGTCACCTTCAAGGCGCTGGTGGCGTGGCAGACCAGCCACGGGGTGCCGGTCACCGGCGTCCTGGACGCCGCGACGTGGGCCAGGCTGGTGCCGGCCGCCGGCACGGCCACGCCCGCCCCGCAACCGGCCCCGAAGCCCGCCCCGAAGCCGGCCCCCGCGCCCGCCACCGGCGGCAGCAGCCAGGCCGCCTCGGGCTACCCCAGCATCCCGGCACCCACGAGCGCCGCGGGACGGACCGGCTACACGGCATACAAGGCGACCGTGCTGCACCAGGGCTCGACCGGTGCGGCGGTGAAGGTGCTCCAGCGCGCGCTCGGCGGCCTGAGCGCCGACGGCGCGTTCGGCCCGCGGACCGCGGCCGTCCTCACGGCCTGGCAGAAGGCGCACCACCTCCCGGCGACCGGCACGACGACCCGGGCGACCTGGGACGCGCTCGAGCGGCGTGACTTCCCGCTGGTGCAGTGGTGGAACACGGTGCTGCGCAACGGATCCAGCGGTCCGGCGGTCGTCGCGCTGCAGCGTGCGCTGGGCGTCTCCGCCGACGGGAAGTTCGGTCCGCTGACGGAGCGGGCTGTGAAGGAAGCCCAGGGACGGGCTAACCTCGCCCGAACAGGCGTTGTGGCGACCCTCACATGGCGGGCGATCGAGACCCGGATGCACCGGTAGGGAAGCCCACGCGCGGCACCACCCAGCAGGAGCACCACCCCCGCATGTCAGGTCCCAACGGCGCCCCCACCCGCCGGTCCACCCGTCACCGCCAACGCAGCCCCCGCACCCTGAAGGTCCTCGCCGGGGCAGTCCCCGTCGTCCTCGTCGGTGCCGGCCTCGCCCTGGTCGCCGTCAACGGAGGCGTCAAGGCCACCCTTGACGCCTCCGCGTCGACCTGCGCCGACCCCACCCACGTCAAGGTCAGCACCACGCGGGAGTTCCTCCCCGTGCTGCGCAAGGTCGCCTCCGGCGTGGAGGAGGCCGCCGGTGACCGCGCCGGATGCCCGGCCTTCGAGGTCTCCGCCTCCGCCCCCGCCGCCGCGGTCTCCCAGGTCACCGGCGGCGGTTCCGACGCCCCCGACGTGTGGGTGCCCGACTCCTCGGTGTGGGTGCAGCGCGCCAACGCCCAGCTCGGTGGGGACTCCCTGCCGCAGCCGGTCACCGTCGCCCAGAGCCCCCTCGTCGTCGCCGTGCCGCAGGCGCGGGCCGCGCACTACGCCGGGGCAGGGGTGCCTTCGTGGGCCCAGCTGCTCGGCGGCTCGGTCCCGGCCCGGATGAGCGACCCCGGCGCGTCCACCGCCGGGCTGATCGCCCTCACCACCGTGCGCTCGGCCCTCGGCAGCTCACCGGAGGTGCAGCAGGAGATCGGCGGCGCCATGATCAAGCTCTCCCGCACCGCGGCGAAGAGCACCGACGACCTGTTCACGGCTGCCGCCTCGCAGGGCGCAGGCGCCCCCGGGTTCCCGGCCAGCGAGCAGCAGGTGCTGCGCTACGACGCCGGGCACCCCGAGGCGCTGCTGGTCCCGGTGGTCCCGACCCCGGGCACCGGCCGGCTGGACTACCCCTTCGTCACGGTCGGCCAGCCGAAGCCGGCGGTAGCCAAGGCCGTGCTGGCGCTGCGCAACGCCCTCACGTCGGAGACCGGCCAGCGAGCCGTGCGGGCCGCGGGCTTCCGCACCGCTGACGGCCAGGGCGGCCCGACGACGACGCCGGGGGTGACCAACCCCGACGTGAAGCTGCTGCCCGAGCCGTCGCTGAAGGACGTCGACGCCGCGCTCCAGACGTGGAGCGCGGTCTCCACCGAGATGCGGATGCTGGCCGTCATCGACGTCTCGGGCTCGATGACCGAGCAGTTCGGGGGCCTCACCCGGATGGCCGTCGCCCAGGGCGCCACGGACACCGCGCTGCGGTTCTTCCCGCCGCGCTCGCAGGTCGGCCTGTGGGTGTTCTCCACCGACAAGGACGGCCCGGGCAAGGACTGGAAGCAGCTGGTGCCCCTCGGCCAGCTCGACCAGACGGTGGGCGGCGTCAACCAGCGCGAGGCGCTGCTCAAGGCCAACTCCGGGATCAGCTCCTACATCGGCGGCAACACCGGCCTGTACGACACGATCCTTGCCGCCTACGAGCGGGTGAAGCAGGACTGGGACCCCAGCCGGATCAACTCCGTCGTGCTGCTCACGGACGGCCAGAACGACGACACCCAGGGCCTGAACCTCGACCAGCTCATGGCCAGGCTCAAGGCCGAGGCCGATCCCACCAAGCCGGTGCCGGTCATCACGATCGGCATGGGCCCGGGCGTGGACGCCTCGGTGCTGGACCAGATCTCGCGGGCGACGGGCGGCAAGTCCTACCTGGCGCAGAAGCCCGACGACATCCGCAAGGTCTTCGTCGAGGCGCTGCTGCAGCGCAGCTGCCGGCCCAACTGCTGACCCCGGTCAGCGTGGGTCGAGCGTGACCCCTTCGGCCGCGAGCCGGCCCGGCATCCGCGCCGGGTCCGGCTCGCGGACGAGCACCACCGAGCCGTCGACCGCCCACGCGGCCAGCGCGGTGCGCAGCACGGAGGCCAGGTCGCCGGTGGCCAGCACCCGGGCGCCGGCCGGCCACACCGGGGAGGGGACCACCGCGTCGTATGCCGTGTGCTCGCCTCCGGCGACCAGGGCCGGGTCCTGCGGCCCTGGGGCGTCCCACGGGCTGAACGCGTCGGCATACGTCGCGAGCTCGCGGGCCTCGTCCATGGTGCCGGCGGGCAGCGGGTTGGGGTGCGAGCGGGCGAGCGCGGCCAAGGTGACCACGACGGCCTCGCCCCCGGCCGGCACGTGCTCCGGGTCGTCGGTCACCGTCACGTCGGCGTCGGCGGTGCCGTCGAGGTCAACCGTCGCACCGACCGACCACGCGGCCAGGGCCCAGTACAGGGCGCGCCAGTGACCGGGCAGGTCGAGGCGGACCACCGTGCCGGGGCCGCCGTCGAGCTCCTCCTGGAGGGCGTTGGCGGCCTTGGCGACCCAGTTGGCCAGGACCTTGCCGGACAGCTCGATCCGCTCCCCGCAGGTCTCACCCGGCGCGTCGTCGTAGAACGTCACCCGGGGGCGGGCCGGGTCGGCGGCGAGCAGGTCGGCGAGCAACGAGGCAGGGGTACGCACGCGTGCAGCCTACGGGCGATAGCGTCACCGTCGTGAAGGCCACCGAGTTCGCCCGCCGCGCCGACGCCGTCATCTCCGGGGCCTCCCAGGAGAGCGTGCGCGAGGACTCCGGCGACCTGCCCCTGCTGCGCGGCGAGCGGGTCGCCGCCCGCGGGCTCACCCGGGTCCTGGTGACCGTCGCCCTGCTCGTCGTGGTCGGCGCGGCCGCGTGCGCGCTGCTCGCCCCGTTCGGGCTCTGGCTGCCCCTGCTGGTGCTGCCGCTGCTGCTCGTCCTCGCCGTGGTGTGTGCGCGGGTCAGCCGGCTGGCCTCCTCCCCGACCATGCCGGTGTGGGCCGTGGCCGCGATCGTCGTGCTCGCCCTCGGGACCACCGTCTGGGCCGGGCTCACCCACTCCGAGCAGGCCCTGCCGCGACGAGACCCGGGCAGCTACCTGCAGTCGGCCACGGCGCTGGCCACCACCCACCGGCTGCCGGTGCAGGTGCCGGCCGACACCGTCGGCGGTGCCGCGGTCCTGCGCATCCCCGGGGTGACCCTGGAGAGCCCCGCCTTCTACCAGGTCGGCACCGCCACAGACCCGGCCGTGCAGCCGCAGTTCATGGTCGGCACGGCCGCCTGGTACTCCGTCGGCATCTGGCTTGCCGGTCCGCTGGGCGCCATCTGGCTCGCGGCGGTCTTCGGCGGCCTCGGAGTCCTGGGGCTTGGCCTGCTCACCGGATCCGTGGTCGGGCCGCGGTGGGGTCCACTGGGGGCGCTGGCCAGCGCGATCTGCTTCCCGATGCTGCACATCAACCGTTCGACCTACTCCGAGCCGCTGGCCGTCGTGGTGCTCGTCGCCGGCCTGCTCGTGCTCGTCGAGTGCACCCGCAAGGGCGCGCGCGGGCACTGGCAGCACGCCCGCCAGCTCGGCTTCCTCGCCGGCCTGCTCGTCGCCGGCGGTGGGCTGATGCGCGTCGACGCGCTGCGCGAGACGCTGCTGCTCCTGCCGTTCGCGGCCCTCCTCATCATCCGGCGGGACGGCGGCGGCTGGCCGCTGCTGGCCGGCGCCGGTGTCGGCACCCTCGTCTCCTTCGCCGCAGGGCTGGGGCTGTCGGACCAGTACCTCGGCAGCATCGCCGGGTCACTGCTGCCGCTGGTCGCCCTCGGGGTCGGCCTCGCCCTCCTGGCCACCGCGGTCGTCGTGGCGGCCCGGCGCGGGGTCCGGCTGCCGGACGGCATACGGCGGCTGCTCCCGGCAGCCTGTGCCATCGCGGTGCTGGTCATCGGGGTCGTGCTGGCGGCCCGCCCGCTGTTCCAGACCGTGCACCAGTCCGCCGCCGACCCCGGCTCGCACGTCGTGGCCGGGCTGCAGCACCGGCAGGGGCTGGTGGTCGACGGGGCCCGGACCTACGCCGAGCAGAGCCTGGCCTGGACCGCCTGGTGGCTCGGGCCGGCGGCGCTGGTCATCGCGTTCGCCCTGCTGGCCGGGGCAGCGCACCGGGTCGCCCGCACCTGGGTGGCAGACGAGCCGCTGCCGCGGTGGAGCGGGCCGTTCCTCGTGGCCTTCGCCTCGGCGGTCCTCACGTGGTACCGCCCCGGCATCACCCCCGACCACCCGTGGGCCGACCGCCGGCTCATGGTGGCGCTGCCGCTGGTGATCATCGCCGTGGTGGCCGCGGCGGCGTGGCTGACCCGCTGGTCCACCCGGCACCTGCCGCCCGCCGCGCTGGTGGCCAGCAGTGTCGTCGTCTCCGCGGCGCTGCTGGTGCCCGAGGCGATGGCCACGTGGCCGCACGCCACCGAACGGGTCGAGCACGGCGAGCTGGCCGCGGTCGATCAGGTCTGCCGGGCGTTCGCGCCGGGAGACGTGGCCCTGACCGTCGACGACCGCGCCGCGCTGGAGTGGCCGCAGGTGGTGCGCGGGCAGTGCGGTGTGCCGTCGCTGTCCCTGACCCAGCCGGTGCGCCGTGACCCCGCCGCCCGCGGCCAGGCCGTGGCGGCGGTCGCGCAGGCGGTGCGCGCCAACGGCGGGCGCCTGGTGCTGCTCGCCGCCGACTCCGACGCCGCGCTGCGCACGCCGCTGCCGGCCGGGGTGACCGCCGGCCCGGTCGTGCAGGCCACCGACGTGATGGTGCGCGAGGACGCCCGGCTGCTGGAGCGCCGGCCGGACCACCTCGTGTCGCTGCCGATCCGCGTCTGGCTCGTCTCCGTCCGCTGAGGCGACACCCGGACATGGTGTGACGGCGGTCGTGACGGCCAGACTGCTGTGATCATGACGGCCTCGCCGTCACGACCACCGTCATGACAGACGAAAGCGCCCGGTGGGAGGACGAACCTCCCGCCGGGCGCCTCTGCTGTGTCAGCGGATAACCGCTCAGCCGTCGGAGTCACCCCCGGCCGGGGCCGCGCCCGAGCCGATCACGTGGTGCTGCGGCGCCGGCATCGGTGAGCCCGCACCCTTGACCGAGGCCCAGACCGCCTTGTTGAACTCGTTCTCGTCGATCTGGTCCTCCTTGCCCAGGGACTGGGCGCCGGACTGCGCGGCCAGCGGGGCGCTCGCCGAGTTGACCGTCGTCATGGCGTAGGCCGGCTTGCGCACGTCGTAGGCCCGCAGGTTCGGCGTCGTCGTGAACGACGCGCTCATCGGCGTGGAGTAGGCGTCGAACTGGGTCAGCGGGCCGACGCCGGCGAGCAGGCCGATCGTTCGCACCATCGACGCGGTGTTGTAGAAGGTCGAGTCGACCCGGCCGGTCTGGGTGTACGGGCTGATCGCCAGCGCCAGCGTGCGGTGGGCGTCGACGTGGTCGGGGCCGTTCTGCGCGTCGTCCTCGGTCACGAAGATCGCCGTGCTCTTCCAGTCCTTCGAGTGCGACACCGTGTCGACCAGCCGGCCGAGGGCGTAGTCGTTGTCCGCGACGTAGGCCTTCGGCGTCGGCGAGCCCGCCTTGGTGCCGGCGGTGTGGTCGCTGGGCAGGCGCACCATCTCGACCTTGGGCAGGGTGCCCTTGGCCTCGTACTGCTGGAACTCCTTGACCCACTCGTCGACCCGGCCGGTCGGGCCGCAGGCCGGGCTCAGGGCCTTGAACGTCCCCGAGGAGTCCGGGCAGGCCAGGTCGAAGCCGCGGTAGGCCGTGTCGGTGTGCGCCTGCAGCACCGGGTCGGCGGCGTGGATGGCCGAGCCGGACAGGTCGACGTAGAAGCCGTAGTTGCGGAAGGACACGCCCTTCTTCGCCAGCCGCTGCCAGATGTAGGTGTCGTCCGGCTGCTGGCCGGCGATCTCGGGGTCGGCGTCCTCGCTGGGGTAGGGCGCCTTGCGGCCGGAGTAGTTGGCCGGCCACTGCTGCTCGGCGTAGGGATTCGAGGTGGCCGAGGCGACCCAGTTCCAGCCCTGCGCGCTGACCTCCGCGTCGGCGTAGAAGTTGTCGATCGTGGTGAACCGGCGCGCCAGCTCGCGGGTGTTCGGCGCGGACTCCTCGCCGAAGAGGTTGAGCGAGGGGTCGCCGTTGCCCTTGCCCAGGCTGCCCATCTCCTGGTCGTAGGTGCGGTTCTCCTTGACCACGTAGATGATGTGCTTGATCGGCGAGGGGCCGCCCGGCGTGCGCGGGATGACCGCACCGCGGGCCTGGTCGGCGGCGTTGTTGCGCTGCACCTGGGCGGTGTAGCGCGCCAGCCGGTCACCGGTCGGCTCGGCGAGGGTTGAGAGCGTGCCGACCATCATGGAGCCGGAGTACTGGTCCGGCGACGTGGGCGCGCTCGACTCCGGGTCCGGGTGGCCCGGCCCGTCGTTCGGCCCGGCGCCCAGGCCCTTGGCGTTGGTGACCAGCAGGTGCCCCTCGCGCCAGGCGACCGAGGTGGGGTACCACCCGGTCGGCACCAGGCCGGAGACCCTGCCGCGGGCCAGGTCGACCACCGCGACGTCGTTGTTGCCCGAGCTCGCGACGAACAGCCGCCGCCCGGTCGGGTCGAGCGCCAGCCCGCTGGGCGTCGTGCCCACCGGTGCCCCCGTGTATGGCGCGAGGCTGAGGGTGCGCCGGACCGTCGCCGTCGCGACGTCCACCTCCGAGACGGTGTCGGCGTCGCTGTTACTGACGTAGAGCGTGCGCCCGTCGGGGGAGAGGACCGAGCGGTTGGGGTGCAGGCCGACCTTGACCTGCCCGGTGACCTTCGGCGCGCCGCCGGTCAGGTCCAGGACGTCGACGGTGGAGGCGCCCTGGTCGGTGACGAACGCCTTGGTGCCGTCTTTGCTGACCGTGGTCCACAGCGGGCGGTGGCCGGCCGGGACCGTCGAGGAGGTGCCGGTCGCGGTGTCGATGACCGAGACCGCGTCACCGAGCTGGTCGGCCACGACGAGGCGCTTGCCGTCGGGCGTGACGGCCAGGCCGGCCGGGAAGAGGGTGACCTTCTCGCCGGCGGGGTTGGTCGTCGGCAGGCTCAGCGGGGTGCCCTCGACGAGCTTGCCGCCCTGCAGGTGCAGGACGCGGACCTTGGAGTTGGCGGCCGCGCTGGCGTAGGCGGTCTGCCCGTCCGGGCTCCACGCCAGGCCCATGTAGAGCGACTCGGGGCTCGTGTAGGGGATCGTCTGCTCGACCCGGTGGTCGGCGGCGTCGACGAGCTGCAGGCTCTGTGTGCCCTGGCCGTCGTTGCTGACGAGCAGGTGCCTGCCGTCGGGCGAGAGTGCGGAGGTCAGCGGCAGGTCCCCGAGCCGGGTCTGGTCGCCGGCGGGGGTGACCCGGAAGCCGACGGGGGTGACGGCGGTGCCGTCGGGGCGGGGCCCGGCCAGCCGCGAGGCGGTGGCGAAGGCCGCGCCTCCGCCGATGACGGTCAGCGCCACGGCGCCGACGACGAGTGCGGGAGAGCGTCTCATGCCGCGCACCGTAGGAAACCCGGACAAACCGGACGTCGCGCGCAGGTGAACGGCGCCGAGCGCCTGGTCGACGGCTGGGCTGACGCCGTGACGGCGGTCGGGACGGCCAGACCGCTGTGATCACGTCGGTCTCGCCGACACGACCTCCGTCATGACCAGGCCGAGGGCCCCGTGGCGTCACCACGACCGTCGTGACGCGTGGCTGCGGGAGCGCGCCCGCCGGTCGCGGGTAGGCTCACCCGCGAGATGAACGAGCACACCACCTCCACGCAGCCCGGCGCCGAGCACGGCGTCACCCCCGTCGACGGCGCCACCGAGGCACTGCCGGTGACCACGGCCCTGCCGCCGGTCAGCCCCGAGCAGGACGAGGAGTCCTCGTCCCGGGTGGGCGACGAGCCGACCCTGCGGATGGAGGTGCCGCAGGCCCCGCCCGCACCCGCGCCGGTGGAGCAGCCGGCCCCCGCTGCCGCCCCCACCCCGGTGACCGAGGTGCGCGGTGAGCCGACCACGGGCCGCGACGGCGCGCCATACGTGACGGTCGTGCTGCCCTGCTACAACGAGGGCGAGCACGTCCTGCAGGAGATCGACCGCATTACCGCGGCGATGGAGGCCAGCGAGTTCACCTACGAGCTGCTGTGCATCGACGACGCCTCGACCGACAACACCCTGCAGGTGCTGCACGACGCGGCGAACCGCTACCCGAACATCCGCGTGATGCCGTTCCGGCGCAACGGCGGCTCGGGCACGGCCCGGCGGATCGGCACCCAGCAGGCCTACGGCGAGATCGTCGTGTGGACCGACGCGGACATGACCTACGAGAACGAGCGGATCCCCGAGCTGGTGCGGATCCTGCGCGACGACGAGAGCTACGACCAGGTCGTCGGCGCCCGTACCACCGAGGAGGGCACGCACAAGTGGGCCCGCGTCCCGGCGAAGTGGCTCATCCGCAAGATCGCCGAGAAGCTGTCCAACGAGAAGATCCCCGACCTCAACTCGGGCCTGCGGGCGTTCCGCCGCGAGGTGTCGCTGCCCTACCTGCGGCTGCTGCCCCCCGGCTTCTCCTGCGTCACGACGATCACGCTGGCGTTCCTGCACAACCAGCACGACATCAAGTACGTGCCGACGTCCTACGCCAAGCGCGCCGGCGTCAGCAAGTTCCACTTCGTGCGGGACGCCTACCGCTACATCCTGCAGGTGCTGCGGATGGTCATGTACTTCAACCCGCTGAAGGTGCTCCTCCCGCCAGCGCTGTGGATGGTCGGCATCGGCCTGGTCAAGGCGGTCGTGGACATGGTCCGTCACCCGTTCTACTTCCCGGCAAGCACCGTGCTGCTCCTGGTCAGCGGCATGATGATCGGGTCCGTCGCCCTGCTCGCCGACCTCGTGGTGCGCTCACGAGACGGCGTCTGAGCCGGGGGCGGCGATGAGCGACTCCGCCCTGAAGGTGGCCGTGGTCGGCCCCACGCACCCCTACAAGGGAGGCGTGGCCGCCCACACCACGACCCTGGCCCACCAGCTGGCCGAGGCCGGGCACGACGTGACGCTGGTGTCGTGGAGCCACCTCTACCCGAGCAGGCTCTACCCCGGTGAGCAGGCGGTGCCCGGCGGCGCGCCCGACCTGCCGCCGTTCCCGCGGACCGTCCGGGCGCTGTCGTGGGCCCGCCCCGACACGTGGGTGCGCACCGGGCGCCGGCTGCGCGGGTTCGACGCGGTCGTCGTCGTGCACGTCATCCCCGCCGTCGTGCCCGCCCACCTGGCCCTCCTCCGTGCCGCGGGCGTCGGGCGCACCTCGAGCACCGGCCAGGGCCCCCGCTCGGTGGTCATCGCCCACAACGTCATGCCGCACGAGTCGCACCCCGGCGACAGCGCGCTGATGCGCTCGCTCTTCTCACGCGTCGACGCCGTGCTCGTGCACAGCGCCGAGCAGGCCCGCCTCGCCCACGACCTCGGTGCGCCGAGGGTGTCGGTGGCCGAGCTCCCGCCGCACCTGCCGGGTGGCCCCGCCGAGGAGCGGCCCCCGTATGCCGGTCCCACCCGCCTGCTCGCCCTGGGCATGGTCCGCGAGTACAAGGGCGTCGACCTCCTGCTGCAGGCCCTGGCCCAGGTGCCCGACGTGAGGCTGACCGTCGCCGGGGAGCTCTGGGGCGCCAGCGGCGAGCGGGTGCGGGCCCTGGCCGCCGACCCGCGGGTGCGTGATCGGGTGAGTATCCGCTCCGGCTACGTCCCGGCCGAGGAGCTGGCCGGCCTGTTCGCCAGCCACGACGTGCTGGCGCTGACCTACCGCACCGCCACCGCGTCGCAGAACGCCCTGCTCGGCCAGGCCCACGGGATGCCGGTGCTCGCCTCGGAGGTCGGCACGTTCGGCGCCCAGGTGCGCGACGGCGTCGACGGGCTGCTCGTGCCGCCCGGGGACGAGGCGTCCCTGGTCACCGCCCTGAAGCAGCTCGCCGACGCCGACGAGCTGGCACGGCTGCGCGCCGGGGTCCGCCCGCCCGACCTGACCAGCCCCTGGGCCACCTACGTCGGCATCCTCGAGGCGCTGGCCTCGCCGAGCACGGCTGCGGCCGACGACCTGGCCGAGGAGGAGAGGACGCTGCCGACCACGGTCAAGGACCGGCTGCTCGCTCCGGTCCGCGCGGCGCTGGCCAGCAAGCGGCCCCCCATCGAGCTGACCCGCAGCGACCTGCCGAACTGGGTCCGGCCCAGCGACGTGCTGGCCGACGCCGCGGACGCCGACGAGGCGCGGGCGTTCGCCCGTGAGCTGGGCCTGCCCCGCGGCGGTGACGCCGTAGCCGCCTGGGCCGCCCTCGGGGCGCTCGCCGCCGTGGTGCGCCTCGGTGACGACGGGCACCACAGCGCGGTCATCCTCGACGAGTCCGGCAGCCGCTCCCCGCTGGCCCGCTGGGCCCGTGCGATCGGCTTCGCCCCGGTCGAGCTGGAGCTCACCGGCCCCCGCTCGTCGGTGGCGGTGCTCGACGTCGACACCGCCTCGCTGGACGTCATCACCAGGCTGCACCCCTCCGGCTGCGACGCCGACGACGTGGACGAGGCGCTGAGCCAGGCCTCCTGGGCGCTGCGCTCCGGCGGCCTGCTCTCGATCACCCTGCCGCTCGGGCCGGCCACCGCCGAGGGCGCGGTCGGTCCGGTGGAGGTGCGCGGCGTCCTGGCCCGCGCGCACGACCTCGGCTTCGTCCTGGTCGGTGACCTCGACGGCGAGATCGGTGCCCGGATGCGCGAGGCGAGCAGCGGCACGCACCGCGAGGACGCGGCATACGCGCTGGTGCGCCTGACCTTCCGGCGGCGCTAGGTGGCCCTGCCCCGCGCCCGCCTGCTGGGCCTGCTGCGGCTCGGCATCGCGCTGGTGATCCTCGCCGCCGTGGCCTGGGCGGTGGCCCGCAACTGGGCCGCGGTCTCGGCCGACCTGGGCAAGGTCACCGGTTGGGCGCTCGTCGTGGCGCTGGTGCTGGCCGTGGTCGGCCCGATCCTGACCATGCTCGGGTGGCGGGTGCTCATGACCGACCTCGGCTCGCCGATGCACGTGGCGCCCGCCGGGGGCATCTTCTTCATCGGCCAGCTCGGCAAGTACCTGCCCGGGTCGGTGTGGAGCGTCCTCGCCCAGGCCGAGATGGGTGCCAAGCTGCACATCCCGCGGCGCCGCTCGGCGGTGGTGGGCCTGATCTCGATCGGCCTGGGCGTGCTGACCGGGCTGCTCGTCGGGGTGGCCGCGCTGCCGCTGCTGCTGCACACCTCCGGGTCCGGGCACGTCGGCTGGCTGGTGCTCGCGCTGCCGCTGCTCGTCGTCGCGTGCTGGCCGCGGCTGCTGAACCGTCTGATCGCCCTGGGGCTGCGGCTGCTGCACCGCGAGCCGCTGGAGCACGAGCTGTCCGGCCGGGCGGTGCTGACCTCGGTGGTGCTCTTCGTCGGGGCGTGGCTGTGCTTCGGCGTCCACGTCTGGGTGCTGGCCACCTCCATCGGCGGCGCCACCGGGCCGGCGTCCCTGGCGCTGGCCTCGGTCGCCGGCTACGCCCTGGCGGCCTCGCTGGGCATGCTCGCCGTCATCGCCCCCGCCGGCGTGGGCATCCGCGAGGCCCTGCTCGTGCTCATGCTCGGGCAGGCCATGCCGACCTCCGCGGCCACCGCCGTCGTCCTGCTCTCGCGCTTCATCATCACCGCCGGGGACGTGCTGGTCGCCGGCGGCGGCTGGCTCTACGCCCGCTCCCACCATCTGGTGTCCGCCCACCCGGGACAGGGTGCCCCCGCCGCGCCCGACCCGGTCACCCACGAGGAAGGTCGTCCATGACAGAGCAGCCCGAGGTCCAGCCGACGCCGGCGACGGGTGGCCAGGTCGCCGCCCCGCCCGGCGGGCGCCTGCTGGCCGTGGCCAAGCGCGGCGCCGAGCTGGCGCTCTGGGCACGGGTCGGGCTGCAGCGCCGCGTCGAGCCGGGCGTGCGGCGGGTCGTGCGCTCCTGGCCCTCGGCCGCGCACCGGCCGGTGCCGACGTCGGTGGCGCCCACCGCGGTGTTGTCCAGCCCCGCCGACTGGCAGCGCGCCGTGGCCGAGGCGCGCACGCTGCGCCTGCCGCTGCACCACGACCGGCCCAAGAACTGGGACGCCCTCGGCGCCGTCGCCGCGGTGCTGTCCCTGGCCGACGACGGGTCGCGCGCGGCCCGCGTGATGGACGCGGGCAGCGCGCGATACTCCTCGGTCCTGCCCTGGCTGCGGCTGTTCGGGCTGGGCTCGGCGCCGGAGTCGCTGCTGGGCATCAACCTGGAGTTCGGCGAGCCGGTGCACCGTGACGGGGTGACGTTCCGCTACGGCGACGTCACCGACACCGGCCTGGCGGCCGACTCGCTCGACGCGATCACCTGCATGTCGGTGATCGAGCATGGCGTGCCGATCGAGGGGTTCCTCGCCGAGAGCGCCCGCGTGCTGCGGCCGGGCGGGGTGCTGTGCGTCTCGACCGACTACGACCAGGCGCCGCCGGACACCACCGGGCTGGAGGCCTATGGCACGCCGGTGCGGATCTTCGGCCCCGACGACATCCGCGAGCTGGTGGCCACCGCCGACCGACACGGCCTGGAGCTGGTCGGCGACCTGGCGGCCGCGCTCAGCCACACCGAGCGGCCGGTGCACTGGAAGCGCGTGGGCCTGGACTACACCTTCATCCTGCTCACCTTCCGCCGCCGCTGACCCTACGCACCGCCCCCGCTCTGCCGGGGAAGAGTGCGCTGTGCCGAGGCTGCAACCTCGGCGAAGCGGCGGGAACCGCGGCACAGCAGAGGTATGCCGCCCGGTCGCGTCACGCGGACCGGCCTCGCTCGCGTGAGACGGCCGCGCGCACCCGGGCGGCGACCCGGTTCCATCAGGTCGAGCTCGCGCCAGGTCCCCACCACCACCTCGTAGCGAAGGCCGCGGATGCGGTCCTCACGCAGCTTCTCGGCAACCATGGCATCGCTGCCTCCGTCGCCGCGGTACTTCACCCGACGCGACCAGTCGCCGTAGCGAGCGGGCGTCGAGGCCGCACTCGGCGGCGTCGGCCGTGGTGAAGACGTTGCCGGCGGCGACGGCACGGGCAAGGAGCAGGTCATCCATGGCCGCGAGCCTGTCCTGGTAGCGGCGTCCCGGCCACGACACCGGTCGCGCCTGTGGATGAGGGGACGGCGCAGCCAGGGGATGTGGACCGTGCCCTCTGCCGCACAAACAGACGCCCTGCCGAGGATGCAACCTCGGCAGGGCGTCAGGAACCTCGGCAGAGCGGCCGGGAAGGGGTCAGGCGGCGTTCGGCTCCGGGGCGTCGGTGCGCGGGAACTTCTCGATGAACTGCTTGACCACGTCGCCGGAGATGTCGCCGCACAGCTCGCGGTGGCCGGCCTGGCTCTCGATGCTGCCGTCGGCCTTGACCTTGGCGGCCCAGTGCGAGAGGGCGTAGAGCTTGCCGGCCGGGAAGGCGCCGTACTTGCTGTCCCACGGCGACGCGATGAACTTGTCCTTGGCCCAGCTGGTCTTCGGTGCCATCTCGGCGATCTGCTTGACCACGGCGATCTTGGCGGCGGGCGCCTTGGGGTCGTACCAGAGCACCGTGTAGCCGTGCTCGAGGTTGTGCACCAGCGTCTCGATCCGCGGGGCGTCGGCGCCACTGTAGAAGTGGATGCCGTCGAGGTCGGGCTGGGCGAAGTGCTGGCCGAAGGACGGCGGCACGGTCGCGTACTTCACCGACGTGACGTTGGCCTTCGGCGTGCCGGGCCCGACGTGCTCGCCGTTGCCCGACGCGGCGTCGGTCGTGATCGCCGAGCAGGACGCGGCGCCAGCGGCCACCCCGAGCTTGCTCAGCGCGGCGTCGGGCTGCTTGCCCTGGGCGTCGACCACGGCGAAGGTGATGACGCCGGCGAGGACCAGCAGCAGCGCCAGGCACCCGGCGATGATGACCATCTTGGTGCGCCGCTCGCGGGCGTTCTGCTGGCGCTGGATCTCGGCGAGGCGCGCCTTGCGCTCCTGGCTGACCTGCTTCTTGGCCACGGTGTGGGTCCCCTGGGTTCGTTCGGTCGGACGTCGGGGGAGTCTACGGTGCGAACCCGTGCGCGCACGCTGTCGGCCGGGTGGGTGACACTGGGCCGGTGACACCGGCCGGCGCGGACGCCCCACCGCTGGAACGCAGCTGGCGTTCCGGGCGTGCCCTCGATGTGCGATCGACCCTCGTCATCCTGCGCCGCGGCGCCGGTGACCCCACCTGGCGGCAGGAGCCCGACGGCACGATCTGGCGCGGCATCCGGACGCCGTGCGGGCCGGCGACGCTGAGGCTGCTGCAGCATGCGGATGGCGAGGTGCAGGCGCAGGCCTGGGGCTTGGGCGCGGCCTGGGTCCTCGACCGGCTGCCCCGGATGCTCGGCGAGGACGACGACGCCTCCGGCTTCGAGCCACGCCATCCCGTGGTCGCCGAGGCCGCCCGCCGGTTCAGCGGGTGGCGGGTGCCGGCCACGGGCCTGGTCCTGGAGGCCCTGGTGCCGGCGGTCATCGAGCAGAAGGTGACCGGCCAGGAGGCCTTCGGCTCCTACCGCACCCTCGTGCACCGGTATGGCGAGCGCGCACCTGGCCCGGGCGGCCCCCGGGGGCTCTGGGTCGCCCCCGCGCCCGCGACGTGGACGATGGTCCCGTCGTGGGAGTGGCTCCGGGCCAGCGTGGACGGCAAGCGCTCGGCCGCGGCGGTGCGCGCGGCGCGCAGCGCCGGGCGGCTGGAGGAGTGCACCGCGATGTCCCACGCGGACGCGCACCGCCGGCTGCGCGCGATACCGGGGATCGGGGTCTGGACCGCCGCGGAGGTGGCGCAGCGGGCGCTCGGCGACCCCGACGCGGTGAGCTTCGGCGACTACCACGTGGCGCGCAACATCGGCTGGGCGCTGACCGGCGTCGAAGTCGACGACGACGGGCTGGCCGAGCTGCTCGAGCCGTGGTCGGGGCACCGCTACCGCGTGCAGCGGCTGCTCGAGCTGGCCGGGGCCAGGCGGCCCCGGCGCGGCGCGAGGATGGCGCCCCGGACCCACCTGCCTCGGTAGTGCAGGTGGGTCCGGGGGGACTGGGGGTCAGGCCGTGGAGGCGGCGGGCTCGAGGCGCGAGTCCTGCTCGAGCGGCTCCGGCTCGCCGACCCCGGAGGCACCGGTTGCCGCCTCCTCGACCGACTCGGTCATCCGGATGCTGGTGCGCAGCGGCACCTCCTTGACGAACAGGACGGCCAGCAGGGCGACCACGGCGACGGCCGCGCTGATCGCGAAGACGTGGCCGGTGGCGTCGCCGTAGCTGGCGCGGACCAGCTGGCGCAGCGGTGCCGGCAGCGCGCCGAGGTCGAGCCCGGCCGCGCCCTCCTGCTTCGAGGCGGCTGCCGCAGCGGCACCGCCGAGGCGGCGCAGCCCGGCGGCGACGTTGTCCTCCACCCGGGTGGCGAGCACCGCGCCGAGCACCGAGACGCCGACCGCGCCGCCGAGCGTGCGGAAGAAGGCCACGGTCGCGGAGGCGGCGCCGATGTCCCGGACGTCGACGGTGTTCTGCACGGCGAGGACGAGGTTCTGCATCATCGCGCCGAGGCCCAGGCCCAGGACGGCCATGGAGACGCTGGCTCGCCACAGCGGGGTGGTGTGGTCCAGGGTCGCGAGGCCGGCCAGACCGGCGACCAGCAGCACGCCACCGCCGACGAGGAAGCCCTTCCAGCGGCCGGTGCGGCTGATGATCTGGCCCGCGCCGGTGGAGGACAGCAGCAGGCCGAGCATCAGCGGCACGGTGAGCAGGCCGGCCTTGGTCGGGGAGTCACCGCGGGCGACCTGGAAGTACTGCCCGAGGAAGGTCGTGCCGCCGAACATCGCGATGCCCACGGCGACCGAGGCGACCACGACCAGCGCCGCGGTGCGGTTGGCCATGACCCGCAGGGGGACGAGCGGCTCGGGGACGCGCAGCTCGACGACGGTGGCCAGGGCCAGGGCGACCAGCGCGCCACCCAGGTAGGCCGCGCTCTGCCAGGAGACCCAGTCGAAGTCGGTGCCGGCGAGGGTCACCCACACCAGCGGCAGGCTGGCGCCGACGGCGATGAGCAGGCCGCCGAGGTAGTCGATCCGCGGCGCGCGGCGCTCGGTGCTGACGTGCAGGGTCGCCTGCAGCACCACGAGGGAGATGACGGCCAGCGGCACGCAGACGTAGAAGCACCAGCGCCAGCCCAGCGGGCTGTCCACGATCACGCCGCCGAGCAGCGGGCCGCTGACGGTGCTCACCGCCATGACGGCGCCCATGTAGCCGGAGTACCGGCCGCGGTCACGCGGGGCGATGATCGAGCCCATGATGGCCTGGACCAGCGCGGTCAGGCCGCCCATGCCCAGGCCCTGCACGACGCGGCAGCCGATGAGGAACGGCACGTTCGGCGCCAGGCCGGCCGCGACCGAGCCCGCGACGAACACCAGGATCGCCAGCTGCACCAGCAGCTTCTTGCTGAACAGGTCGGAGAACTTGCCCCAGATCGGCGTGCTGACCGTGGTGGCCAGCAGCGAGGCGGTGATGACCCAGGTGTACTGCCGCTGGGTGCCGTGCAGGTCACCGATGATGGTCGGCAGCGCGGTGGCCACGATGGTCGAGCTGAGCATCGCGGTGAACAGGGCGGCCAGCAGGCCGGTCATGGCCTCCAGCACCTGCCGGTGCGACATCGGCTCGGACGCGGCCTCGCGTGGACGGGCGGGTGCGGTGGTCATGCGGTGAGCTCCTCGGGGGACGTGGGGGTCGTGGTGGGGGAGGGGGTGTCCTCGGGCGGCAGGTCGAGCCAGGCGGGACGGACGACCGGCGGCGCGGCGACCAGGGACTGGCTGAGCCGGTCCATCAGGGTGGCGGCGGTGCGCACGTCGTCCTCGTCCCAGTCGCGCAGCAGCTGCCCGACCTGGGCCACCCGGTCGGCGTGCAGCACCTCGAGCTGGCGCCGGCCGAGCGGGGTCAGCGCCAGCCGCCAGGCCCGGGCGTCGTCCGGGTCGTGCCCCCGCTCGACCAGCCCGGCGCGCTCCAGCGGGGCCACCTGGCGGGAGATGACCGACGGCGCCACGCACAGCCGCTGGGCCAGGTCGCCGGGCCGCGCTGGCCCGTCATGCAGGCTCTTGAGCACGGCCAGGTGGGTGCTGGACGCCCCGAGCACCTGGGACTGGCGGTGGGCGACCGAGCGGGTCGTGCGCATCAGCTGGCTGAGCGAACCGAGCAGCTCGGCCGCTGCTCCGTGGTCGAGGGACATGGGGCCACTCCTTTGGTTTCGCTATGCAACTATATTCAACAAAGTTGCTTTGCGCAACCAAATGGTCGGTATGTCATGCCGTCACCTCCCAGCCCCGCCTCGGCTGGCGTGCTCCCGGTGGGAAGCTCGGAAGGGTTGGTGAGGGGAGTGTGGTCAGCTGAGGTCGTCGTTGAGCCGGCGCAGCAGCCGGCCGAGCTCGGCGACGTCGCGCGCCGGCCACTGGGCCAGGTGGGCGGCGACGTGCGAGCGGCGGCCCGCCCGCGAGCGCTCGAGCGAGCCCTGGCCCTGGCGGGTCAGCCGCACCAGCCGGGCCCGGGCGTCCTCGGGGTCGGGCACGCGCTCGATGAGGCCGAGGCGTTCGAGGTCGCCGAGGTTGCGGCTCGTCGTCGACTTGTGCAGCTGCAGTGCGGCGCTGACGTCGGTGGCGCGCACCCCGCCGGGGTGGGTCCCGGCCAGCTCGTGCATCGCCACGAGCGTGGCGTAGCCGGCTGCGTCGAGATCGGGGTGGATGTCGGTGGCCATGGTCTGCGACGCGGCGCGGGCCCGCCGCAGCAGTCGGCTCAGCTCGCGCTCCACCTCGACCATGGATGCGTTGCCGGCGGTCGTGCCGTCGCGCTCGGGCGTGCTCACCGCGGCAGGATACTGAGCGCGCTCATGCCGGCGCGTGCACCACGACCGCGGCGTGACCGGCCCGGCCGCCACGACGCACCGTGCCGGCCAGCCCCTCGCCGTGCAGGGCGACCAGCAGCCGGGCGGCCACGAGCCCGGCGCTGAAGTCGTCCTCGCCGCTGAGCTCGACCTCGTCGGCGCCGACGTCCGCGGCCACCTCGTCCTGGTCGCGCAGGGCGACCCGGACCGCACGGGCCACGCGCGTGGGCCGGTCCTCCGGCCAGGCCGCGGGGATGCCGACGTCCAGGGCGGCCGCCGTCCCCGGTGGCACCCCGAGCGCCGCGCGCACGGCCTCGACCCGGCCCAGGCCGAACCAGTCCTCGGGGCCGGTGCGCACGATCGTCCGCGCGCCCGCACCGTCCGCCCGGACCGCGCCGCTGCCGCGGACAAGGGCCACTGGCACCGCGCGGTCCTTGCCCTTGACCAGGTCGGCCGCCGCGGCCAGCTCGTCGGCGACGCAGCGCACGGTGACCTGCAGTGGCCGGCCGTCCGCGTCGACGCCGCCGCGCAGGTCCTCGACCGTGGTCACGCCGCAGGCGCCGAGCGCGAAGTCGGTCTGCCCCACCCGCCAGGGCCGGCCGGCGGTGTCGCTGAGCACCAGGCCGATGTGCACCGGGCGGCCCCAGGCGGCCAGCACCGCGTCGCGCAGCGAGGCCGCCGCGGCGTCGGGGTCGCTCGGCAGGAGCAGCACCACCGCGTCGTCGCCGGTGTTGGAGGCGTCGACGCCCGCCGCGGCCATCACCGGGCCGGCGGCCGACTCGACGACGCGCGCCGTGCCGGTGGGGGTCACGCGCTCGGCGACGACCCGCAGGGACTGCGCCACCACGGCGTCGTCGCGCGATGCCGCCGGCGCGGTGAGTCCCGCGGCCTTGGAGACCACCTTGCTGGAGACGACGAGCACGTCGCCGTCGGCCAGCTCCAGCCCCGCGTCGCGCAGGGCGGTGACGAGCAGGCCGGCCAGGTCGTCACCGGCGCGGACCTCGGGCACCCCGGCCACGGCGGTGACGGTGACCGCGGGGGCGGGGAACGTCATACGACCGGGGTGGTGGGGCGGAGCTCGCCGGCGAGCTGCAGGGCAGCGCCGGCGATGTCGGCGGCGGCGTCGACATCGCTCATCAGCAGCGGCCGGGCGCGGACCGCGAGTCGGCCGGGGGAGGCGGCGAACTCGGCGTCGGCGTCGTCGACGAGCCACCCGTCGAGGAAGTCGGCGTAGAGGCCGGCGACGGCGCGGGTGGTCGACTCCACCCCGATCGCGGTCAGGCAGGCGTCGGCGTGGCCGCGCACCGGTGCCCCACCGATGAGCGGGGAGACCCCGACCACCGGTGCGGTCGTGCCGCGGAGGGCGTCCCGGACCCCGGGCACGCCCAGGATGATGCCGATCGAGACCACCGGGTTGCTCGGCGGCAGGAGGACCACGTCGGCCTCGCGGATGGCGTCGAGGACCCCGGGGGCCGCGACGGCGCGGTCCATGCCGACCGCCACGAACCGCTCTGCCGGCACGGCGGCGCGCATCTTCACCCACCACTCCTGGAAGTGCACGGCGCGCGGGCCCTCGCCCTCGTCGATGACGACGTGCGTCTCGACGGGGGAGTCCGCCATCGGCAGCAGGGTCACGCCGCGGTCCGGCAGGCCCCAGCGGGCGGCGAGACGGGCCGTCACCTCGGACAGGGTCAGGCCCTGGCCGAGCCACTGGCTGCGCACGATGTGCGTGCCGAAGTCCTTGTCGCCCAGACCGAACCACTGCGGCGTCGCCCCGTAGGCGGCAAGCTCGGCCTGAACGGCATGGGTCTCGCCGTCGCGGCCCCATCCCTGGCCCTCATGGATGCCGCCACCCAGGGTGTAGAGCACCGTGTCCAGATCCGGACAAACCCGGAGACCGAAAAGGTTAATGTCGTCGCCGGTGTTGCCGATAACGGTGACGGTGGCACCCGACAATTCGGGCACACGGCCCAGATGGGTCAGAAGGCCTCGCAGGAATCGGGCGCCGCCGACGCCTCCGGCCAGTGCGGTGATGCGCATGGGCCGCAGTCTCTCAGGGCGCCGAAACCCGTTGCACGGCGGTGGGTTTGCGATCAGCCCAATGGGGTAGGTGAAGCGGTGTGGATATATCGGTCCTGTGAATACGCCGAATATCAGAGAACGGCTTGACTTGGGCGTATGACACGCGTGTAATTCCAGTGTTGTCTCTTTACTGGACAGAACCGATGATCCAATCGAGTCGACGGCGGGGAAGCAAGACCTCGACGACGAGACGCCGGTCACACCCTCGGTCCAGCAGGGCGGTCAACGCGAGTGCTGTGCTGGCGAGTTGGGTCGAGGAGGGGCCGTGCACGAGCTTCAACTGATCACCACGATGGAGATCGACGAGGACGGCGGTGAGCTGTCCTGGCAGGAGCGCGCACTGTGCGCGCAGACCGATCCCGAGGCGTTCTTCCCCGAGAAGGGCGGATCCACGCGGGAGGCCAAGAAGGTCTGCGTCGGGTGCGACGTCCGCGGGGAGTGCCTCGAGTACGCCCTGGCGCACGACGAGCGCTTCGGCATCTGGGGTGGGCTGTCCGAGCGTGAGCGCCGCAAGCTGAAGAAGCGCGCGGTCTGACCGCCCCGGCGGTTCCGCACCCTGACTCATGACGCTTGCGCCACCTGACGCATCCCCGTCCGCGACGGCCGCGACCCCCGGCACCCCGGTGGTCACGGCGGTCCTGGTCGTCCACGACGGAGCCCGCTGGCTCGGCGAGTGCCTCGACGCCCTCGCCGCGCAGGAGAGGCTGCCCGACCGGCTGGTCGTCGTCGACACGGGCTCCCGGGATGACAGTGCCGCAATCCTGAGCAGTCACAAGGCAATCCACGACGCGGTCGCCGAGGTCAAGGTGCTCACCACCGGCCGCGAGGTCGCGTTCGGCCAGGCCGTATCCCGGGCCGTCGCCGAACTGCCCGAGGTCGCCTCCCCGGCGGACTGGCTCTGGCTGCTGCACGACGACAGCGCCGCGGCTCCGGGCACCCTCGCGACCCTGCTCGACACCGCACGCCGCTCCACCTCCGTCGGCATCGCCGGGCCGAAGCTGCTCAGCTGGAAGGACCCGGGCCGCCTGGTCGAGGTCGGCCAGCTCGTCACCCGCTCCGGACGGCGCGCCGACGGCACGAGCCGCGGCGAGGCCGACCAGGGGCAGCACGACCACCGCAGCGACGTCATGGCGGTCAACACCTCGGGCATGCTCGTCCGGCGCGACGTCTACGACGTCACCGGCGGCTTCGACCCCGCGTTCGGGCTGCTGCGCGACGACCTCGACCTGTGCTGGCGTGCGCACCTCGCCGGCCACCGCGTCGTCGTGGTGCCCCGGGCCACGATGCGCGACGCCGCCGCGTCCGTGCACGGCCTGCGCCCGGACGGCCTGGACGCCCGGGCCGCGCGGCGGCTGGACCGCCGCCACGGCCGGCAGGTCGCCCTGGCGCGGTGCGCCGCACCCCTGGTCCCGTTCCTGGCGCTGTGGATCACCCTGACCTCCCTGGCCTCCGGCATCGCGCTGCTGCTGGTGAAGCGTCCTCGCCGTGCCCTGCTCGAGCTGGCGGACGTGGGCGCACTGCTCACCCCGTGGCGCGTCGTCGGGGCACGGTGGCGCGCCAGGGGCCGGCGTGAGCTGCGCCGCCGCGACCTGCACGGCCTGTTCGTGCCGGCTGGCACGGCCCTGCGCCACACCCTCGACGCGGTCCACGACGCGATCGCGTTCGAGGGCCGCACCGCCCCCGTCGAACCGTCCCCGGACACGGTCGAGAGCGGGCCGGTGTCCGACGAGGCCGAGGACCTGACCGTCCTGGGGCCCACCTGGCCCCAGCGCCTGGCCCGCCACCCGGGTGTCCTGGCGGTCCTGCTCACCATGGCGCTCACCCTGCTCGGCTGGCGCGACCTGCTGCACCACGGCGCGCTGTCGGCCTCCGGCGGGGTGTCCGGCGGCGAGCTGCTCCCGGTCTCCGCGGACGCCTCGTCCCTGTGGCACCTGTGGCTCGACGGCTGGCACGGCCCTGGGCTGGGCGCCTCGGGCGACGTGGCGCCGTGGGTCCCGGTGGTCGCCGGCCTGACCTGGCTGCTCAGCCTGCTGCCCTGGGTGGGCGACGCCGGCTCGCCGGCAGGCCTCGCCCTGACCTGGCTCCTCCTGCTCGCAGCGCCCCTGGCTGCCGGCACGGCATACCTGTCCTCCCGCGTGGTCAGCCGGGCGCGCTGGCCGCGTGCCTGGCTCGCCCTGGCCTGGGCCACGCTGCCCACGATGACCCAGGCGGTCGGCCAGGGCCGGCTCGGGGCGGTGGCCGCACACGTCCTCCTGCCCGCCGCCGCGGCCGGAATCGCTTGCGTGGCAAGGCGATCGGCCTCCGCGTCGGTCACCGCCGGCACTGGACTGGCCTTGGCGGTCCTGGCGGCGTTCAACCCCGCCCTCGGTGTCGTCGCGGTGCTGGCCGCGGTGGTCCTGCTCCTCGCCGGGCCTGGCGCCCGCCGGCGCCTGCGGGCGCTGGCGCTGCTGGCCGTCACCGCCGGGCTGTCCGGCCCGTGGCTGCTCGCCGTCGTGGCCGACCCGCGGGTGCTGCTGACCGGTCCCGGGCTGGCGGTCGGCCCGCACGCCGCGGTGCCGGCCTGGCAGGCAGCCCTGCTGCAGCCGTCGCTCGCGCAGGTCCCGGCCCTCGCGGTCTGCGCCCCCCTGGTGCTCGCCGGGCTGGCCGGCCTGCTGCGCCGCCAGCGCGCCTCGTGGGCGATGAGCCTGCTCGGCGTGCTGGCCCTGGCCGGGCTCGCCGGGGCGCTGCTCGCCCCTCACGTCGTGGTCGGCCGCTCGGGCTGTGGCGCTGCGCTCACGCCGTGGCCGGGCACCGGCCTGGACCTGTTCGCGCTGGCGCTGCTGGCGGCCGCGGTGCTGGGCCTGGACGGCCTCGGCACCCGCCTGGCCCGGCACGGCTTCGGCTGGCGGCAGGTCCTGGCCGCGCCGACCATCGCGCTCGCGGTGCTGGGTGTCCTCGGCGCCGGTGTGCTGCTGGTCGCGCAGCAGGTGCCGGGGCCGTTGCGGGTGGCCGGGCTCCGGCTGCCCGCCGTCGCGGTGGACCAGGCGCACAGCGCCCTGGCCAACCGGCTGCTGCTGCTCGTGCCCGAGCAGGGCGCCGTCAGCTACCGCCTGCTCGGGTCCGAGGCGAGCCTCCCGGCCCGTGACGCCGGTACCGTCCCGCCCGGCGGCCCGGCGACGCTCGGCCGCGACGTCGAGGCCGTCCTCGCGACCACCACCCCGGCGACGGCGGACGTGCCGCACCAGCGGCTCGCCGACCTGGCGGTCGGGTTCGTGGCGTTCCGCGGGAGCGCCAACAGCCCCGTCGTGCGCCAGCTCGACTCGACCGCCGGGCTGACCCGGCTCGGGGACAGCGAGGGCATGGTGCTCTGGCGCGTGCTGCCGGCGGCCGGCGCCTCGGCAGGCACCAACGTGCCCCCTGCCCGCGCCCGCCTCGAGGACGGCAGCGGTCGTCTCCTGGACTCGGTCGACGTCAGCGGTGACCACGGCGCCACCACGACCACCCTGGCCCCCGCCGGCGCAGCCCGCCGCCTGGTGCTGGCCGAGCCGCCGGCGTGGGCCCGTCACGCCGGGGTCACCGTCGACGGGCGGCGGCTGGCCGCCGTGGCCGGCGCCCCCCAGCCCACCTACGACCTGCCCGCGACGGCCCGGCACCTGACGGTGGAGGTCGAACCGGCCCACCACTGGTGGACCCGCGGTCAGCTGGCCCTGCTCGCCCTGGTGGTGTTCCTCGCGGTGCCGCTGGGCAACCGACGCTCCAGGAGGGCTTCATGATCGGCCTCACCCGGGTGGTGCTCGTGGCCGCCGCGGGTGCGGGCCTGGTGCTCGTGGCGGCCAAGGCCCCGGCGCTGGACCTGGCCGCACCCGCAGCCCGCGCCACGACGCCGGCGACCGCCGCCGCGGTGGCCTCCACGTCCGTGGTGTGCCCCGGCCCGGAGACCCTCGGGGTCGACGGCGTGGTCCCCGGACGGCAAACCACCTCGGTGGCCGCGCTGACCGCACCGCAGGAGGTCCTGCCCGCGCAGGCCCGCAGCGGGGGAGCCGGGACGCTGTCCCTGCGCTCGCTGGCCTCGCCGGAGGCCACCCCGGGCGCGGCCCCCTCGACCTCGACCCGCGGCTCGGCCCTCGGCACGACGGTGTCGGTCCCCGCGGCGGTCCTCGCCGCCGGCACCGGCTCGCTCGCCCCGGGCACCGTGGGCGCGCAGCGGACCCTCGTGGCCAAGGGCGACGACCGCGGCCTCAGCGGGTCGGCATGTGTCGCCCCACGGGAGCAGGCCTGGCTCGTCGCCGGTGGCGGCGAGGCCGGCCGTCGCGAGCGGCTCGTCCTGGCCAACCCCGGCCCGAACCCGATCCAGGTGGACCTGACCGTGCTCGGCTCCGCCGGCGAGGTGACGTCACCGGCCGCGCAGGACATCGTCGTCGGGCCCTACGGCCGCACGGTGGTGCTGCTCGACGCGGTTGCCGGCTCCGAGAAGTCGCCCGTGGTCGGCGTCACCGCCCGCGGCGGCGAGGTCGCCGCGGTGCTCAGCGACACCTGGCTCGACGGCATCGTCCCCCGCGGCGGCGACGACGCGGTGCCGACCGCCGACCCCGCGACCGAGCAGGTCGTGCCCGGGGTGGCCCTGTCCGGGCGGGGGACCCTGCGGCTGGCCGTGCCGGGCGACACCGAGGCTGTGGTCCAGCTGCGACTGTTGACACCTGCCGGGGCGAAGACCCTGCCCAACGGTGGGGTGGTGCGGGTCCCCGCCCACAGCACCACCGACGTCGACATGTCCGGGCTGCCGGCGGGTGCCTACGCCATCCACGTGCGCGCCGACGAGCCTGTCATCGCCGGTGCGACCATCGAGCGGCGCGCCGCGGCCGCCGGGCCCTCCGACCTGGCCTGGACCACGGCGACGGCGCCGGTCCGAGGCCTTGCCGGCGCCGCGCTGCTGCCGGCGCCCGGGGTCACCACGGAGGTGCAACTGGCCTCCGTCGCGCGCAGCGCCGTGGTCACCGTCACCTCGGTCAGCCCGTCCGGGCAGGTGGCCAACGACACCGTCGCGGTGGCCGCCGACTCGGTGGCGGCCCGGTCGGTGACCGGTGCCGCGTCGGTCTGGGTCACGCCGGTCTCCGGGCAGGTCCGTGCCGCCACCGTCAGTGCCGTGGCCGACCCCGCCGGTCAGCTGGTGAGCGTCTCGCCACTGGTCTCCCTGCCCCTCACGACGACGCCCCTGAGCGTGCGCCCGGCGCGGGACTGACCCGCGGACCTGCCGTGGTCAGCCCCGGCCGGCCAGCCACCCGGCATACGTGCTGCCCCCGGTGACCGCATCCGGTCCGGGCAGGTTCGACCCCGCGGCGAACCCCCGCCACACCCGTCCCCAGCCGGGCACGGTGACCACCCGTGGCGCGCGGTGCCCGGCAGCGCGGGCGGTCAGCCGCAACGCCTGCGCCAGCGGGAGCACCTCCGGGCCGGCGAGGTCGAGCCGTGCCGACAGCGGTGGGCCGAGCGCCACCCGCACCAGGTGCGCGGCGACCCACGCCGGGTCGCACGGCTCGAACCGCAGCCCGCGCACGGCCAGGCCCAGTGGGCCCAGGGTCAGGACCCGGGACACGGTGGCGACCAGCTGGTGGAACTGCGTGGCCCGCACCAGGGTCGACGGCGCCGGTGACCCGCGCACCAGCAGCTCCGTCTCGTGCTTGCGGCGGTAGTAGCCCAGCGGGTTCGCGTCACAGCCCACGATCGACACGAGCACCAGGTGCGCCGCGGGGGCCGAGCGCTGCAGCGCGGTGAGCAGCAGCCCCGTGCCGTCGACATCCACCTGCTTCGCGCGGCGGGGGTCGGTCGCGCAGTGGATGACCGCCCGCACCCCGGCGACGGCGGCATCGAGGCCGGCGCCGCTGGCCAGGTCCCCGACGACCCGGCCGGGCACACCCGGGGCGGCGGTGCGGGACATCACCCGCGTCGGCACCCCGCGGGCCGCCAGCTCGGCCACCACCGCCCGTCCGAGCGTGCCGGTACCCCCGGTCACGAGGACCGGAGCCGGCTGCTCTGCGCTCTCCACCCGCGGGGTCAGAGCGGGCCGTCGTCCGGGCCGACGTCCCAGCCCGGGTCCAGCTCGGCCGGGTCGACCCCGAGCATGGCGGCGACCTGCTCGACGACGACCTCGTTGACCAGCGCCGCCAGCTCACGCGGGTCCTCGACGCGGGTCTCGACCGGCCGGCGGTAGATGACGATGCGCGCCGGCATGCGGCCGCGCGCGGCGAAGAGCCGACCCAGGGCGATGTCGGCGGGCTCCCACGGCGCCGGGTCGCTCGGCGGCACGTCCTCCACGGCGAACTCGACCTCGCCGAACGCCTCGCCCACCCGCTCCTCGAGCCGGGACGCCGCGTCGAGGACGAGGTCGTCGAACCGCTCGGCGCGGGTCTGCATCGCGGGCACCGGCGGCCAGGCGAGGGGCCCGCGAGGACCCCGGCCGTGCCGGTTGCGGCGTCGACGGGGCGGGCGCGGACTGCTCACGTCGACCACATTACGGCGTGCCGGGTTCGCCGGGGGCGCGCCGCGCACTACAGTCCCCCCGTGAGTCTGTCGCGCCAGTGTTCCCGCACCGCCTGTGCCCGGGGAGCCGTCGCGACCCTGACCTACGTCTATTCCGACCAGACCGCGGTCCTGGGTCCACTGGCCACCTACGCCGAGCCCCACACCTACGACCTGTGCGCCGACCACGCCGAGCGGCTGACCGCGCCGCGGGGCTGGGAGGTCGTGCGCCTGTCGGGGGAGTTCGTCGACCCAGGCCCGACGCCGGACGACCTGCTCGCCCTCGCCGACGCGGTCCGTGAGGCCGGCAAGCCCCGCACCCCGCCCCCCTCCAGCGCCCCCGACGCGGAGGGCACCGTCGAGGTCGGGCGACGCGGCCACCTGCGGGTGCTGCGCGATCGGTAGGGTCGGGCGCGTGAGTGTGCCCCGCCTGTCCGAGTTCATCAAGGCCTACGACGTCCGCGGCCTCGTCCCCGAGCAGCTGAGCGAGCCCGTCGCGACGGCCATCGGCTCGGCCTTCGCCCAGGTGGTCGCCGGCCCCGAGGGGGCCTCCTCCATCGTCATCGGCCATGACATGCGGCCCTCCTCGCCGGACCTGGCGCGAGCCTTCGCCGTCGGTGCCGCCGCGCACGGCCTCGACGTCACCCTCATCGGGCTGTGCTCCACCGACGGCCTCTACTACGCCAGCGGGGCGCTCGACGTCCCCGGCGCGATGTTCACCGCCAGCCACAACCCGGCCCAGTACAACGGGATCAAGCTCTGCCGCGCCGGGGCCCGCCCGGTGGGGCAGGACTCCGGCCTGGCCGAGATCCGTGACCTCGCGCAGTGGCTGCTCGAGCGCGGCGAGGTCCACCACGTCGGCGGTGGCGACCGGATCGGCACCATCACCGAGCGCGACCTGCTCGGCGACTACGCCGCCTTCCTGCGCGGCCTGGTCGACCTGTCCGGCTCCCGCCCGCTGAAGGTCGTCGTCGACGCCGGCAACGGCATGGGCGGCCACACGGTCCCGGCGGTGCTCGGCACCGGCGCGGGGCTGCCGGAGCTGCCGCTGGAGGTCGTGCCGCTGTACTTCGAGCTTGACGGCACCTTCCCCAACCATGAGGCCAACCCGCTCGAACCGGAGAACCTGCGCGACCTGCAGAAGGCCGTGGTCGAGCACGGGGCCGACCTCGGACTGGCCTTTGACGGCGACGCCGACCGCTGCTTCGTCGTCGACGAGCGCGGCGAGCCGGTCAGCCCGTCGGCGATCACCGCCCTGGTGGCCTCGCGCGAGATCGCCAAGGAGCGTGCCGAGGGCCGCGAGGCGCGGATCGTCTACAACGTCATCTCCTCCGCGGCCGTGCCGCAGATCATCGCCGAGGAGGGCGGGCAGTCCGTGCGCACCCGCGTCGGGCACTCCTTCATCAAGGCGCAGATGGCCGAGCACGACGCCGTCTTCGGCGGCGAGCACTCGGCGCACTACTACTTCCGCGACTTCTGGTTCGCCGACACCGGAATGCTCGCGGCGATGCACGTCCTCGCCGCCCTCGGCGAGCAGGACGCGCCCCTGTCGCAGCTGGCCGCGCGCTACAGCCGGTATGCCGCGTCGGGGGAGATCAACTCCACCGTCGCCGACGCGGTGGGCACCACCGCCACGGTCCGGGAGTGGGCACAGCAGCACGACGTCGAGGTCGACGAGCTCGACGGGCTGACGGTGACCCACCGGGTCGAGCCGATGTGGTGGTTCAACCTGCGCGCCAGCAACACCGAGCCGCTGCTGCGCCTCAACGTCGAGGCGATCGATGAGACAACCATGCAGCACGTGCGCGACGATGTGTTGTCGCTCGTGCGAGGAGGACAGTGATGACCCAGAGCCCGACCGGCCCCGAGGCCGCCCGCATCGAGCCGTGGCTGCGCGAGATCCTGCGCTGCCCGCAGTGCCACTCCGAGCTGGTCGACGGCACCGGCCCCACCGGCCCCGAGCTGCACTGCACCGACGCTGCCTGCGCGCGTGCCTACCGGGTCGACGACGGCATCCCGGTGCTGCTCGTCGACGAGTCGCGTTCTCTCGCAAGCTGATCCGGCGAGGTCGGCATGGCTCCCTTCCTGGACGAGTCGCTGATCGACGACGTCGACGCGATCGCCGAGCGTGACTCGCGCCAGACCCTGAGGGCGCTCGCCACGGCGGGTGCGCAGGTCCGCGAGCAGATCACGCTCTCCCGCGAGGGAGGCATTGAGCGGGTCGGCGGCGGTGAGCGCCCACGGTCGGTGCTCGTGGCCTCACTTGGCGGCTCGGCCGTCGTGGCCGACGTCCTGGAGCTGCTCGCCGAGCCCGGCTCACCGGTGCCGGTGACCGTGCGCCGCAACCTGCCGCTGCCGGGCTGGGTCGGTCCGCTGGACCTGGTCGTGGCGGTGTCCCTGTCCGGCCGGGCGCACGGCCCGGTGGCCGTGGCCGCGGAGGCCGCCCGGCGCGGCGCGTCGCTGCTCACGGTCGGCGCGCCCGACTCCCCGCTGGCCCGCATCTGCGCCGCGGCCCGTGGCATACACATCGACGTCCCGCACGGGCGCACGTCCTCGCGCACCGCGCTGTGGTCCCTGCTCACCCCGGTCATGCTGGCCGCCGACGGCATGGGCCTGATCGACTGCACCGAGCGTGCGCTGATGGAGACCGCCGACCGGCTCGACGAGCAGGCCGAGGCCTGCCGGCCGACCTCGGAGTCGTTCGTCAACCCGGCCAAGATCCTCGCGGTCCAGCTCGCCGAGTCGATCCCGGTGATCCTCGGGGACGGACCGCTCAACGGCGTCGCCGCCGCCCGCGCGGCCTCCATGCTCCAGCGCACCGCCCGGATCCCCGCGTCCTACGGCGAGCTGCCCGACGCCGCCTCTCAGATCGTCGCCAGCTTCGACGGCCCGTTCACCGCCGGCGGCGGGCGCGGGGTGGGGGAGCGGGAGTCGGCGCCGGACATCTTCGCCGACCCCTTCCTCGACGGGCCGGCCCAGCCCCGGCTCGGGCTGCTGATGCTGCGCGACGTGGCGCCCGAGGAGCTCTCGCCCGAGGCCGCCGAGGTGCAGGAGCTGACCGACGCGGTCCTGCAGACGGCACACGACGCCGGCGTGCGGGTGGCCACGGCCGTCGCCGAGCCCGGGCACCCGCTGACGCGGCTGGCCGGGCAGATCGCCCTGACCGACTTCGCCGCCACCTACCTGGCCATCGGCCTCGGGCTCGACCCCTCGGTCTCCCCGCACGTGGCGGACCTGCGCGACCGCCGCGACCGGGCCCTGGGATAGCGGCCCGGCCCGGCCACGGCGGGTGCGCGGCCACCCTCCGGGCCCCCGGTGTGCAGGCGGGGGACGGGACCTGAACGCGGGCTGAACGACACCTGTGTGCCCGCGGCCCGGTCGCGGCAATAGGCTTCGGTGCCATGGCACATGAAGGTGGCGGCAAGGCGATCCTCGCGGCACTGACGGCAAACCTGGGCATCGCGGCGACCAAGTTCGTGGCGTTCCTCGTCACCGGGTCCAGCTCGATGCTCGCCGAGGCGGTGCACTCCGTCGCCGACTCGGGCAACCAGCTGCTGCTGCTCATCGGCGGCAAGCGCAGCCGGCGCGAGGCGACGCCCGCCCACCCGTTCGGCTTCGGCCGCGAGCGCTACGTCTACGCCTTCATCGTCTCCATCGTGCTGTTCAGCGTCGGTGGCCTGTTCGCCCTCAACGAGGCCTGGCACAAGTGGGCCCAGCCCGAGGCGATCGGGGGCCGGTGGTGGTGGGTGCCGCTGGCGGTGCTCGTCGTCGCCATCGGGCTGGAGGGCTTCTCCTTCCGCACCGCGATCCAGGAGAGCAACCCGCAGCGCGGCAAGCGCACGTGGGCGCAGTTCATCCGCACCGCCAAGGAGCCCGAGCTGCCGGTCGTCCTGCTCGAGGACTCCGCTGCCCTGGTCGGCCTGGTCTTCGCCCTCATCGGCGTCGGCCTGACCCTGGTCACCGGCAACGGGCGCTGGGACGCTGCGGGCACCGCCGCGATCGGCCTGCTGCTGGTCCTCGTCGCCGGCGTGCTGGCCATCGAGATGAAGTCGCTGCTCATCGGTGAGGCGGCCCGCCCGCAGCAGCTCCAGGCGATCACCGACGCGCTGGAGAACGGCCCGGAGGGCGCCATCTCCCGGGTCATCCACCTGCGCACGATGCACCTGGGCCCCGAGGAGGTGCTCGTCGCGGCGAAGCTCGCGGTGGGCCCGCTGGAGCGCGGGGTGGACATCGCGGAGGCGATCGACGCGGCGGAGCGCCGGGCGCGCGAGGCGCTGCCCGGCACCCAGCTGGTGATGTACCTCGAGCCGGACATCGACCGCGGCCCGCAGGAGCGTGCCCAGTGGGACAACGCCCCGGTGGCCGCGGACTCCACCTACGTCCCCGACGAGCCCGGCGAGGTTCGCGACATGGGGCACAGTCGTTAGACTGGCCAATCGCCGGCGTGGGTGATGACCCCGCAGATGCAGGCCCAGATGGGCGGCGCCGGGTCAGCAAACCCGACATCCAAAGGGAGTTCTACGCATGTCCTTTGACTACAAGGTTCGCGACCTGAGCCTCGCCGAGGCCGGCCGTCACCAGATCCGCCTGGCCGAGCACGAGATGCCCGGCCTCATGGCGCTGCGCGAGGAGTTCGGCGCACAGCAGCCGCTCAAGGGCGCGCGCATCGCCGGCTCGCTGCACATGACCGTGCAGACCGCGGTGCTCATCGAGACCCTGACCGCCCTCGGCGCCGACGTGCGCTGGGCGTCCTGCAACATCTTCTCCACCCAGGATGAGGCCGCCGCGGCGATCGTCGTCGGCAAGGGCACGCCCGAGGACCCGCAGGGCGTCCCGGTCTTCGCCTGGAAGGGCGAGAGCCTGCCGGAGTACTGGTGGTGCACCGAGCAGATCCTGTCCTGGCCCGGCCAGGACGGCCCGAACATGATCCTCGACGACGGCGGCGACGCCACCCTGCTCGTGCACAAGGGCGTCGAGTTCGAGGCCGCGGGCGCCGTCCCGGCCACGGACGAGAACGACTCGGCCGAGTACCGCGTCATCCTCGACGTGCTGCGCGCCTCCCTCGAGAAGGACCCGCAGCGGTTCACCAAGATGGCCGCCGGCATCCTGGGCGTCACCGAGGAGACCACGACCGGCGTGCACCGCCTCTACGAGTTCGCCCAGACCGGCGACCTGCTCTTCCCGGCGATCAACGTCAACGACTCGGTCACCAAGTCCAAGTTCGACAACAAGTACGGCACCCGCCACAGCCTCATCGACGGCATCAACCGCGCCACCGACACGCTCATGGGCGGCAAGGTCGCGGTCGTGCTCGGCTACGGCGACGTGGGCAAGGGCTGCGCCGAGTCGCTGCGCGGCCAGGGCGCCCGCGTGGTCATCACCGAGATCGACCCGATCTGCGCGCTGCAGGCGGCGATGGACGGCTACCAGGTGACGACCCTCGAGGACGTCGTCGAGACCGCCAACATCTTCATCACCGCCACCGGCAACAAGGACATCATCACCGCCGCCGACATGGCGCGGATGAAGCACCAGGCGATCGTCGGCAACATCGGCCACTTCGACAACGAGATCGACATGGCCGGCCTCGAGCGCGACACGACCATCGAGAAGGTCGAGATCAAGCCGCAGGTGCACGAGTGGCGTTTCCCGACCGGCCGCTCGGTCATCGTGCTGTCCGAGGGCCGCCTGCTCAACCTCGGCAACGCCACCGGCCACCCGAGCTTCGTCATGTCGAACTCGTTCGCCAACCAGACGATCGCCCAGATCGAGCTGTTCACCAAGAACGACGACTACGCCAAGCAGGTCTACGTCCTGCCGAAGATCCTCGACGAGAAGGTCGCCCGCCTCCACCTCGACGCCCTCGGCGTCAAGCTCACCCAGCTGAGCAAGGACCAGGCGGAGTACATCGGCGTCGACGTCGCCGGCCCGTACAAGCCGGAGCACTACCGCTACTGAGGTGGCGAGGGGCGCACCCCGGTGCGTTCCCGGCATACAGCCGTATCGCGCGCAGCGGGCGGTGAGGGAGACCTCACCGCCCGCCGTGCTTTCCGGCGGCCCCTGTCAGTGGCGGGACCTAGCGTCTGCGGCATCGCCAGAGGGGAGGCATGACCATGGACGTGCTCGAGCTGCGGCAGTACACCTGCCGGCCGGGACAGCGGGAGGCGCTGATCGAGCTCTTCGACCGGGAGCTCGTCGAGACCCAGGAGATGCACGGGGCGCGCATCCTGGGGCAGTTCCGCGACCTCGACGACCCGGACCGGTTCGTGTGGCTGCGCGGCTTCGGCACCATGGAGTCCCGCCGGGCGGCACTCGAGGGCTTCTACGGCGGGCAGGTGTGGGCGCGACATCGCGAGGCAGCCAACGCCACGATGGTCGACTCCGACGACGTGCTGCTGCTGCGTCCGGTCACGGTGGACAGGTCGACGTCCTGGCTCGGCCCGTGGTGGCACGACCTGCAGGACCTCAGTCCGTTCCAGCGGCTGCCGGTGGGGCGCCGCCGGCCGGACGCGCCAGATGACCAGCCCTGCGACGTCCCGGTTCTGGCTGCCTGGGTGTGGCCGCTGGCAGGTCCCCTCGGTGGGGCCGCCCTCGGGCGCGTGACCAGGCAGCTCAACGATGCCCTGGGCGGTCTCGGGGAGGGCGCCCTGGGCCTGTGGGTCACCGAGCAGTCGGCCAACACCTTCCCGGCGCTGCCGGTGCGTGAGGGGGAACAGGTGCTGGTGTGGCTGCTGCGCTACCCCTCTGTGCGTCATCTGGCCGCCCGGCGGGAGGCGGTGGCACGGGTGGGGGAGGAGCTGGGGCCGGCTCGCGCGGGGGCGCCGCAGGTGCTGCGGTTGGGCCCCACGGACCGGTCGCTGCTGCGCTGAGCGGTGCGAGCGGCTCAGCCGCCGCCGGTGTCGCCGCGGACGCGGCTGAGCGCGGCTGCCGCGGAGGCCACCGCCTGGTCGCGGCCGCGTTCCAGCCGGTGGACCGGCAGCCGCTCGACCCGGCAGTCGAGCGCCCACCGCGGCGTGGCGCCCAGCGACTCCTTGAACGCCTCCAGGCCGGCGACCCCACCCGACATGCCGAGGCTGAACCACCGGCAGCCGGCCTCGCAGGCGTCCTCGATGGCCAGACGCTTGAGCAGGTGGCTGGCGTGCAGGGCGCGGTGCTCCCGCAACGAGTAGCTCCGGAAGGAGATGGCGTGCGTTCCCTGGGCGAACGTCACCAGTCCCGCCACGGGTCTGCCCTCATGGCAGGCCAGCCAGGTGCGGCAGCCCAGCGCGGGCGAGCCGGCCAGCTCCTTGAACACGGCCGGTGGCTGTCGCCGCCGGGCCAGGGCCAGGGCCACGGGCACCGGCAGGCCGGTGCGGCTGGTGCGCTCGGCGGTCCAGGCCAGGTACAGCTCGTAGAACGCCGGGGCCAGCCGGCCCGTCGTGTCCCGCACGACGGTCATGCCGGCGCGCTCGGCCCGGCGCACCGCCTTGCGCGCCGAGGGGTGGAAGCGCTGCGCCCAGACCGTCGCGAAGCCGCCGTCGAGGTCGAGCACGTGGACCCGCAGGGGGGTGGCGTGCGCACCGACCGGCAGGCCGGCCTCGAACTGCCCGGCGACGTCGAACATCGCCGTGACGCGGGTGCTCAGCGCCGGTGACCGGCGCAGGTCCGACAGGACCAGCCGCACGTCCTGCGGCCGCACGCCGTCCGTGGCGAGCAGACCACCCGGGCCGAAGGGGTGGGACAGGCCCTCGTCGAGGGAGAGGGCGGGGAGTGGGGCGCCGGGAAGCAGGCGCCGCCGCAGCAGCGGCAGGACCAGCCGGCGACCGTCGCGCAACACGTAGAGCCGGCTGGCATCCCGGGCACCGGTGACCGCGGTGGCGGCCTCGAACCACGCCGGCGTCTGGAACACCGACGCGGCGGGGTCGGCCGCCAGCACGGCCTCCCAGTCCGGGCGGGGTGCGGGGCTGACGACTTCGGACACCGGCGACCGGCTGCCCCGCTCGCGCGTGTCAGGGCGTGCCCACATGGGGATCTCCACTCAGCCGGTGCCTGACCCGCCGGGCCGTGCGCCACGCCGGCCGGGTCCACCGGCGCAGGGTCGCCTCAGCCCCTTGCCGACCGGTGAGCAGGTCCGCGAGCTGCTCGGGGGTGGTGCCCGGGGCGACGAGCAGCCGTTGCACCGCGAACGGGTCGAGGCCCGGCACCGGCGTGGTGGTGTAGCCCACGGCGCAGGCGGAGGCGAAGCCCGCCTCGTGCACGGCGCGTCGCACCGCCGGCGTGGCGTAGCCGAACGGGTAGGCGAGGGACTGAGGCGCCGTCCCGAGCTCGTCCTCGAGGAGGGCACGGCTGAGCTGCACCTCGTCCGCCACTTCCCGTGCCGGGAGGACGTCCAGCTCCCGGTGCCAGTGCCCGTGCGAGCCGATCTCGACGCCGCTCGCGCTCGCGGCACGCAGCTCCGGCCAGTCCATCAGCGGCAGGCGGCCGTAGCGTGCGCCGAGCCACCCCGCATCCCGCCCGACGTGGGCCGTCGGCACGTAGAGCGTCGCCTGCGCCCGGTGGCGGCCCAGCAGGGGCAGGGCGTGGTCGGCGAAGTCGGCGAAGGCGTCGTCGAACGTGAGCGCGACGAGCCGGCTCACGTCCCGTCCCAGCCGGGCCTGCTCCAGCAGGTCGGTGAGGGAGACACCGCGCAGCCCGGCGCCGGCCAGCGCCGACAGGTGCTCGTCCAGGAGCCCAGGGACCACGCGGTAGCGGCGGAAGCCGCGCTGCGCGGGTGCGGGGGACACACTGTGGTACATCAGCACCCGCACGGTCCCGGGCAGCGGCGCCGCCGCGACGGCAGACGCCTCGCCACTGGTCGGGCGCCCCTCACGCATCGAGGGTGGTCCTTCGCGCGCGGCCGGTGAGGAAGCCCGCCGACGCGGCAGCCACGCCGAGCACGATGTTGGACGCCCGGAGCAGCCCCGGCAGGTCCAGGCCTACGGCATCGGTCAGCCCGGTGCGGACCCCCGCCGGGAGCACGCGGGTCACGTAGTGGCGCTCGGTCGCCAGCGGTGCGGACCCGCGCACCGACCGGGCGACGATCGCCTTGGACAGCCCCTCGCTGTAGCAGCGGCTGATGAAGTACGACCAGGTGCAGCGGGCGGCCGGGACGAGGTGCGAGATCGTCGAGCCGGGCTCGTAGCGGAAGACCCCGCCGGTCAGCCGGGCGGCGCGCAGGCAGTACTCGGTCTCCTCGCAGCCGATGGGCCGGTCGCCCACACGGCCGAGGTCCTCCCGGAACAGTCCCGCCCGCTCGCGCAGGTCGCGCCGCAGGACCATCGCCCCGCCGGAGGGGTTCCGGACGACGCAGCCCATGCCGGGCATGCCGCGGTAGGTGCAGCCCACCACCCAGTCGAACTCGGCCGGCCACCACCGGGGACGGCGCGTCTGCCACTCCGGGTCCACCCGGCTGCCCGCCCCGAGCACGTCCTCGCTCGACATCGCCCCCACGAGGGTCTCCAGCCAGTCGGGAGCGGCCCACGCGTCGTCGTCCAGGAAGGCGATGAGCTCCCCGGTCGCCACCTCCAGCGCGGTGTTCCGTCCGCCGGACAGGCCCTGCCGGTGCCGGTTCTCCACCACCCTGACGTCGGGCAGGGCAGCCGCGAGCCGGGTCGCGAGCGTCGGGTTGTGGTCGACCACGACGAGGATCTCGTCAGCGGCCAGGGTCTGCTCGCGCAGGGAGTGCAGCGCCAGCAGGATGCGGTCCCACCGGCGCTCGGTGAAGACGCAGACCACGGCGGTCACGGACGTCATGACGTCGGCCTTCACCCTTCTCCGGCGGTGGTGCCCGACCCGGCAGCCGTCCCGCCGCGCCGGGGTTCCCCGCCCAGCAGACACCGGCTGCAGGAGGCGGCAACCGTGCGGTTGGAGGACCGGGGGGCGGTGACACCTACGCCGAAAGGCCGGGTGGTCGGTGCGCCGCCGGCCCACCCGGGGCCCCCGACGGTACGGCGGCTGCCGGTGCTCACGCGTCCTCGAAACGCAGCACGCGCTTGACGGTCACCCGTGCCGCGTGGTCGAGCCGCGTCAGCGGCACCCGCTCGGTGCGGTAGCTCTCGGTGCTGTGCACCTCGGCGCCGAACCCGGCCTTGAACCGGGCCAGGCCCGACCCGGGACGGCTCTCGCCCATGGCGTAGTGGGTGCAGGACGCGAGGCAGGCGTCCTCGATCGCGAGGCGGTGCAGGAGGTCGTTGGCGCGCGTGGGCGAGGCCAGCTCGCGGTCCATGGCGCCGCGCCAGTACTTGGCCTGGGTCCCCTGGCGCAGGACGATCAGCGCCGCGACCGGGCGCTCGTCCTGCCGCGCGACCCACACGGCGCACCGGTCGCGGAGCCGCTCGGCAACCGTCCGGAACTTGTCCGGGGGGTTGGCCCGCTGCATCCGCCACCGGGCCAGCGGCTGCGGCTCGTGCTGGGCCTGCGCCCACCGCGCCACCGAGGCGCGGTACAGCTCGTTGAACACGCCGACCAGCCGGCCGGTGCGGTCGACCTCCACCTGCAGGCCCGACTGTTCGGCCTTGCGCACGGCCCGCCGCACGCTGGACTGGAACCGGGTGCCCCAGACGTGGTCGAACCCGCCCGAGAGGTCGAGCACGTGGGTGGCCTGCGTCGTGCGGTGGAACGTCGCCGGGACACATCGCCAGGCGGGCTCGGCCAGGGCACCCAGCCGCACGGTGCGCTGCAGCGCCGGGTGCTCGAGCAGGTCCTGGAACACCGCGCGGGTGTGGGCGGTCGTGACCGGTCCGTCGGTGACCGGACCCCCCGCGCTCCAGTCGAACGGCCACGAGGCCTCCACCGACAGGGCCGCCGGCAGGTGTCGCCGCCGGGCGAGCGGGAGCAGGACCTCCCGCCCGTCGTCGAAGCGGTACCACCGGCTGGCGTCCGTCCAGGGACCGCTCGCGCAGATGCACTCCAGCCAGTCCGGGGTCTGGGTGGCGGTGGCCCCCGTGCTCCGACCGAGCAGGTCCACCCACGCCTCCCGGGGTGCGGGCACGACGACCTCACGCAACGTCACCATTGATCCCTCCCCGCCAACAGGGACAACAGCCGCAGGGAGCGCAGCGGCACGGTGGCCGCCCCGCCCTCGGGAAGACCGAGCACCGCGAGCACGGCCCGGGTGCGTGGCGGGAAGGCCGGCGGCCGGCAGTCCGCGCAGCCGCCGGGGCGGTGACCGAGCAGCTGGGCGCAGGCGTCGAGCAGGCCGAGCTGGTAGGCGCGCCGGGTCACGGGCACCCCCGCAGCGCGAACCCGCGCGTCGGCATTGCGCGGTGCCCGTGCCAGCAGGGCCCGCTCCAGCATGGGCAGGTCACTGGCGGAGTCGCCGACGGCCAGGGCACACAGGCCCCGGCTCCCGGCCATCAGGTGGTCCAGCCCCGTGCCCTTGTCCAGCGCCCGGGCGACGATGTCGGTCTGCCCCTCTCCCGGGACGACCAGCACGTCCGGTTCGCGCAGGAGCGGGATGGTCCGCGCGAGGTCGCCGCGCAGGGGACCACCGTCCTGGCGCACCCGCACGGCATACCGGTGCCCGGCATCCACCTCCAGACCGTGCGCCTGCATCTCCGTCCGCACGGCCGTCATCAGCTCGCGGGCCGCCGCGTCCCGCAGGTCCACCTCCTGACCGGTGCGGGGGTCCCAGGCCGCCATGCCGTACTCGGCCACGGCACCGGCCAGGCCCAGCCGCTCGCACCTGTCCCTGGCGTCGTCCAGGCTGCGTCCGGTCACCAGGGCCGGGCGGTAGCCGTGCGCCCGCATCGCCCGCAGCGCCAGGACGCCCGCAGGGGACGTGGAGGGGAACCCCAGCCGGTCGGTCTCCAGGACGCCGTCGAGGTCGACCGCGACCCACGGCCCGTCGGCCGTGGGGTCCAGGTCCCGCAGGTAGCACCCGGCGAGGTAGTCGTGGACCGCTGCGGCAGCGCACTGCGCCGCGCGATGCGGCGCCAGCGCACCGGCGCCCACGAGGCGGTGGACGTGGGTCAGCCGGTACAGCAGCCAGCGCTCGGCGTCGACCCGTCGGCCGGTGCCCGCCTCCCACGCGTGGCGCAGGGTGGCCTCGAACGCCGGGGACCTCGCGGCGGCGGCGGCGCCCGCGAGGTCGAACACCTGGTCGTAGCAGCACAGCTCGGTGGTGCTGAACGCGTACTGGTGGAAGTCCACCTTGCGCAGGCCGCCCGGTCCCGCGCTGGGCCGCCAGCGCTCGAGCTCCGTCGCGCCGTCCACGACGCTCGGGTGGTCGCAGGCGAGCAGCCGGCGACTCAGCGGCTCCAGCGCCACGGTCCGGGCGACCGGGGCTGCCGGGCCGTAGGGACCGGCGAGCAGCCCGGCGGCCACCTCCCACACCGGGTCGCGGCCGCGCAGTCCCGGGGTCGGGTCGCTGGCGACGGGCAGCGCCCGCGCCCGGTCGGCGACGTAGGAGGCCACCCGCTCGGCCCCGGCCACGTCCTCGCCGGCCCCCGGTCCATCAGGCAGCCACTCGCGGTACAGCAGCCCCTCGGAGAACCCGTAGACGCGGGGCACGTGGTTGCCGAGCGCCTGCGCCACCGCCAGGGCGTGGCGACCGAGGTAGCCCAGCCCCGCCCCCTCGACGAGCAGGTCGCGTCGTTCGGTCCTGCCGGTATGCCGGTCGGCCAGGTCGACGGTGTAGCGCGCCCGGACGTGCCCGCGTCCCCCGGGCGCGCCCGGTGGCCCGAGCCGATGCACGCTGCCCACGCGCCACCGGGGCCCCAGCATGTCCTCGAGCGCAGCGCCCACACGGTCCTCCTCGAGCCGGCGGTGCACGCTCCAGGCCGGCCAGGGCAGCAGCACCGCGTCGCGGTCGCGCAGGGCCGGGGGGAGCTCCGGCGGGTCCCCGAACACCGCGAGCACGAGCGCCTGCGCCGCGTCCGGCACGCCGGCACCGCTGACCGCGCGGACCGTGCCGGCCAGCGTGGACCCGGTGCCCGGCGGGTCGTCGCAGACCAGGACGACCCCGCCGTGGGCCACGGTGTCGCGCAGGATGGCTCGTTCCCACTCCATGAACGGTCGGGGCGGTCGGTGGGTGACCACGCCAGGGCGGGGGGTGCCCTCGGCCTGCAACGCGGCGGCGAGCAACGGCGCCAGGTAGCAGCCGGAGGTGCGCACCCCGACGACGCAGACCGGGGCGTCCGGCCGGGCGCTGTGGTCGAGCCAGGCCCGGGCCAGCAGCCGCAGGTCGCCGGGCTCCTGGTCGAAGCCCCGGAAGCAGGCCGGTGGACGGGCCACGTCACCGCCCCAGGCGTCGACGGCGCGCGTCGCCAGCCGGGTCAGGTCGGCGAGGCGGCACCGATCCACCTCGCGGCCCGGCTGCAGGACCTGGGCCGCCAGGCTCATGCCGAGCTCGGCCAGCGCTGCCCGGGCGTCCGGGGCCCCGTCGGGGCGCCGTCCCCGGCCACGCTGGAGCAGCTCTGCGGCCGCGGTGGTGGCGAGCGCGCCCCACCTGGCAGCACGCGGACCCTGACTGACGAGGTAGTCGGCGGTGCGCCGCAGCTGCCAGGGGTCCGGATGGGAGTGGTCGTCCGCCAGCTGGGTCAGTCCCGCCACGGCGAGGTAGGCGTCGAGCCAGTCCCCGGACTCCAGCGCCCGGGTGAGGAGGCCGACGAGCGAGCCTGCCGGCAGCAGCAGGTCGGTCACGAGGAGCGGGCCGTCGGGGCCGGCCACGTGCGCGACGGAGGGAGAGGTCCCGGGGGCGGCGCTCACGACGACCCCACCGGGGCCATGGCGCGAGCCCGCCGCCACGCGCGCCACACCCGGGCTGCGGCGCGGTCGTCGCGCAGCCCGACGGGGGCCCCTTCGCCGCCGAGCCACCGGCGCACCGTCGACGCGGGGGTGTCTGCGGCGACGGTCAGGCGGGCCAGCGAGAACAGCGGGTCGTGCGGGCTGCACAGGGCGTTCTTCACCGAGCAGGCTGAGTCGAACCCCGCCTCGACCACGCTGCGGCGGACGAGCGGGCTGGAGTAGCCGTGGGGGTAGGCGAAGGAGCGGATCCGCCGCTCCAGTCCCTCCTCGAGCTGGGCCTTGCTGACCTGGATCTCTGCTCGCGCCAGGGGCGCTGACAGGAGGTCGAGCTGGGGGTGGGTGACGCTGTGTGCCCCGATCTCGTGTCCCTGGGCGGCGAGCTCACGGGCCTGGGCCCAGTCGAGCATCAGGTCGCCGCCGGGGCTCCTGGCGGTCAGGAACCCGCTCGTGAGGTACACGGTGGCGACGTGACCGTGCTGGGCGAGCAGGGGAGCCGCCAGCGTCAGGGTATCGGCGAAGCCGTCGTCGAAGGTGATGACCACGGGCCGCTCTGGCAGGGAGGCCCGGCCCGCCATCCCGTCGCACAGCCGCGACACGGTGACCGGGGTGCGCCCGGACTCCTCCACGAGTGCCAGGTGCTGGTCCAGCGTCTCTGCGTCGACGTTGAACGGCGCGATCCAACTCGAGGGCTCCGGGCCCACGCGGTGGTACAGCAGGATCGGCACCGGCGCGGCGGCTGTCAGGGCCGGGCTCATCGGGCTGCCGTCCGGCGCAGGCAGGCCACGGTGCTCACCCCGGCCAGGAAGAGCATGAGGGCGGTCGGCGACCACAGGCTGGCGATCGCCAGGGCCTCGGAGGCAAGGGCGGCGAGGGCCACGCTGACGGCGACGGCCAGGGTGGCCCTGGCCAGCGGGTCGGTGACTCCGAGCCGCCCCTGCAGGGCCAGGCCGGGCACCACACCCACGAACCAGAACACCAGCGGCGCCCGCCACGGCGTGCCGACCAGGCCGACGGTGCAGGCCAGGGCCGCGGCTGCGGAGCCGAGCACGACGGCCAGGACTGCAGGGCGAACGGTCAGGGTCATGAGCGCGAACCCCCCGGGGGTGGCTGGGTGGAGGCGAAGATCACCGCGTCGCGGTTCTGGTAGACGACGTGGTAGCCGGGCGCGTGCTCCAGGGCAGCGCCGATGGCTGCGACGGCCCCGTCCGGTAGGACGCCGGTGTAGCGGACGGAGTCGACCTGGCTGCGCGTCAGGACGACGTAGACCGGTCCCTGGCGGCCTGTGACCGCCTCGCCCAGCACGGGGATCGGCGAGCGGACCATGTCGCGGCGCTCCGTCGGCGAGAGGTCCTCGAGGAAGGTGTAGTCGTAGGTCTCGTAGTGCGTCCAGGCCCACGGGAAGTCGGCCGTGGCGCCGACCAGCATCGCGCGGCTGGGCGCGTGGGCGTACAGCCACGTCGAGGCGGCCACCTCCTCCGGCGTGAAGTAGTTGGCGCGCTCGCGGCCGTAGTACGCCGCGCAGAACAGCATCGACATCGTGATGGCCAGCGCGGCGATCACCGTCGCGCTGCCCCGTCGGCGGGTGCGCGGGTAGACCAGGCCCGCGGCGAGCAGGGCCAGGAACGGCAGGGCGAAGAGGTAGACGCGGAAGATCATCTCGCCGCCGTAGCTGTTGGCCGCCAGCAGCGAGACGGGTGTGGCCGCCAGCAGGCCCGCGACGCGATACGGCTGTCGCGTGTGGCGCAGCCGGAACCAGCCGGCGACTGCGCAGAGGCCGACCAGCGCGGTCAGGGCCCGCGAGGCGTAGGACACCAGCTTCTGGTCGAGCGTGGCGTGGCTGAGGTCGACGAAGCCGGTCTGGGTGTTCTGTCCGAGCTGCCCGATCGAGGCGATGATCCAGTACAGGTTGTCCCGCAGGAACGTCGTGGCCATGAACCCGACCCACGCCACGGTCATGACGCCGACCACCACCGGCAGCCACGCCGGACCGGTGTGGCGGCCGAGGCAGAGCACGCACAGGGCCGCGACGAGCATGAACGGCGTCAGCTGGTGGCTGGTGACGATGCCGCCGGCGAGCAGGAGCACGACCGCCAGCAGCTCCCGGCGCCGGACCGGTGCGCCCGACGCCTGCCCGGGCAGCGTCTCGCCCATCCAGCGCCGCCAGCGCGGCAGCGGGGTCCCGGCCCGGGTCGCCGGCAGCCACCTCAGGCAGACGACCAGGCACACGAGGTAGAGCAGGTAGGCGAAGGCCTGGGGGGAGAAGTAGTCCTGGCCGACCCAGTTGCCGAGGTAGAACACGAGCAGCGCCAGCCACACCTGGCGGGTGTCCCGCGCGAGCGTCGAGAACAGCAGCTTCAGGGGCCCGAGCGCCAGGAGCTCGACGACCGGGGGCGCCCACGCCGCGTAGGACAGCGCGCTGCCCAGCCCGGACACCTTGACCAGCAGGGCGTTCAGCGCGAAGAAGCCGGGCCAGGACTGGTATGCCGAGAAGGGGCTGTCCATGCGGGGGGCCACCGCGTGGTGGCGCAGGATGAAGTCGACGACCCCGACGTGCTTCCACGCCCACGCGTAGCGCAACGAGTCGTAGAGGATGGCCGGCGTGGCGTGCAGGATCGCGATGAGCAGGACGAAGTAGGCGACCAGCACCACGGGCCGCGTCGACCCCTGGTGGATGAGCACCGCCAGCGTCCCGATCACCAGCCCCAGCGCCGCCCCGTAGGTCAGCGGCAGGACCGAGAGCAGTCCCAGGTCGCTCATCCCCCGCAGGTCGACCCGGCGCAGCGAGCTCAGCCAGAGGGCCAGGGCGAGGCCGAGCGGCAGGAGCTGGCCCAGGAGCGGCAGCACGCGATGGCGCGACCGGGTGCGGGCATCCACGACGGCCCGCGGGGGGAGCGCCGAAGCCGGGGGGCCGGGCGTCGTGAGGGAGGCGCCCTGGGCCTGCTTGCCGGTCACCGCGTCACCCCACCCTCGTGGACGGCGCGCAGCACCGGGAGGACGGTGCGCCGCGACCAGAGCGGGCTCGCGCCGTAGCGGGCCGACTTCTGCAGGTTCATGTGCACGTGGGCCAGCCAGGTCAGGAGCAGCAGGGACTCGTCCGGCAGGCCGTGGCCACAGGCGGCGGACCCGATGAGCTCGGCTTCGCCGCGGTGCCAGTACTCCCCGCGGCCCAGCCGCTCGGCCACCTCCCTGCCCAGGGCGCGGTGGCCGTGCTCCGCGGCCGTGGTCAGCAGCCAGTGCGCGGGGTCCAGCGCCGGGAAGGAGTCCGGCCGGGCCCCACCCCAGTCGAGGATCCCCCGCACCACGCCGTCGGGCCAGACCAGCAGGTTCCCCGGGTGCAGGTCGCCGTGGCTCCAGCCCAGGGTCACCGACCGTCCCTGGAGCCGGCACCGCAGCACCCGCTCGAGGTCGTGCAGCCCCGAGCGGACGACCTCGCCGTCGGGCAGCGCGCGGGCCAGAGCCGCGACCGGTGCCCCCACCCACCGGTCCAGCAGCCGCGCGTCGACCGCGACGATGGAGGACTCGAGCCGATGCAGGGGGGCGAGCGCGCAGAGGGCCTCGTGAGTGAGGCGCCCCGGCGTGTGCTGGTCCGGGGGTGCCCCGGGCAGGCGGCTGAGCAGCAGGTAGCCACCGCGGGCGTCCTGCCAGCCGCCCAGGACCGTGGGGATCATGCGGCGCCATGAGCCGAGCCGCTCGTCGGCGGCAAGCTGCTGCAGGACGCGTCGTTCCGCGGCGAGGGACCTGACGCCCCCCTCGCCCGTGGCGACCTTGAGGGCCGCCGACGACGACGACGAGCGCAGGAGGACCACGGAGGAGTCGGACACCGACCGCAGCGTCCGCTCCGGGGTCCAGCCGTCCGCCGCGACGGCCTGCACCGCGCGGCGGCGGGTGCGGCGGGGCACGGTGGGCCACGGGGGAGCCACGAGGTGGGGCCCGACCCACCGCAGCCCCACCCAGGCCGCCACGACCGACTCGGCCACCAGCCACGCGAACCCGGCGCCCGCGATACCCACGTGGGGGACCGCCAGCAGGGTGCCCCCCAGCACCCCCACGCTGAGGGTGGCCATCGTCCCGACCACGACGGTCATCCGTCGTTGCACGCGGGCCCGGCTGACGGCGAGCGCCACGACGCAGTTGGGCACGGCCGCCAGGGCCAGCAGGCGCAGCGTGGTGGTGCCGACCTCGACGTACCACGACCCGAAGAGCCGCAGGATCCACGGCGCGAGGACAACGAGCACCGTCACCGCCGGCGCCACCATGCCCAGGGAGTAGGTGAGCACCTTGCGGTGGCGCTCCTCGAGCCGGTGCGGCTCCAGCGGGCCGTGGGCGACCAGGGACTGGCCGAACGAGGCGGGGACGTTGAGCAGCACGAAACACATGGACCAGGCGAGCGCGAACACCGCAGCATGGGACGGGCCGGTGAGGTTGATGACCAGGATCGGGGGCAGCGTGGTGCAGGCGATCCAGGCCAGGGCGGCCAGGTAGTCGGGGCCGACGTAGCGGACCAGCTCGCGCAGCGTGGGGGCCGTGGCCGGCACGGCACGCGGAAGGGCGATGAACCGCGGGTATGCGCGGGCGGCGTAGTACCAGACGGCCCCGACCAGGACGACGGCCATGGCGACGGTCCAGGAGAACCAGACGCCGGCCCCCGGCACCGCCACCGCGAAGCCGAGCAGCAGGACGAGCTTGCCGAGGTTGAACGTCTGGGTGGCGACCGTGGACGCCCCGGCCTGGCCGACGGCCACGAGCGTCGAGCAGTGGAGGACGTACAGCGTCCAGCCCATGGTGGCCGCGACGAAGAAGAACATTTGGGGTGGGGAGGACAGGAGCGGGCGGAGGGCGGGCGCGAAGGTCCCCAGGCCCAGCAGGAAGGCCGCGGCGGCCACGGCGCTCGTCGTCAGGGCCACGGCGTAGAAGCCGAGGACGAGCCGCCCGGCCCTGGCACCGGCGCCCGGCACGAAGCGCAGGACGGCGCTCATGAGGTTGAGCTGCGCGACGCCGGCGAGGAACATCATCGCCGAGATGAGCGAGGAGTTGGCGCCGACGACTTCCGGCGGGTAGAGGTGGGCGGCCGAAAGCCAGAACGCGACACCGGCCACGGCCGTGACGACCGACCCGCCGGCCAGGAGCCATCCCGCGCGGTAGACGGGCTGGCTCCACTGGGCCGATGCGCGACGCCGGCCGAGGCTGAGGATGACGCCCACGCTCATGGGGGTGTCCCCCAGGGGGTCGTGGACCGGTAGCGCCACCGGCTGAGCAGGTAGGCCGGCGGCCCGAGGGCCAGGCCGGCGCGCTCACGCCAGGTCAGCTCGGTGGGGAAGTCGGAGCGCTTGCCCTGGTTCTTCGGCGAGTCGTGCGCCAGCAGGTGGGCCGTGGCTGGCACGGCGCGCCGTGCCATCTGCGCGACCAGGGACGGCTGTCGCCACGCGGTGGACGTGAGGTAGGCGCCCAGGCCGATCCCGTAGCCGAAGGACTGACGGCGCAGGCCCGCGTAGTCCCGCCGGTGCCAGTGCCGCACGATCGCCGCCGGCTGGTAGGCCAGCACGCCACCGTCGAGCACCACCCGGCAGAACGCGGCCAGGTCGTCGCCGCCCCGGGCGGGCGTCCCGGCCCCGGTGGCCCGGTCGAACCCGGCCCGGTCCCGCAGCCAGCTCGTGCGGAAGGACATGTTGGCGCCGGAGCCGAACCGGCCGGCGGTGAACGGGAACAGGGGGTCCGGGCTCGGTCGCGTCAGGCTGAAGCGGCGTTCCTCGAACCCCCGGGCGAACCCGCCCGCCTGCTCGACCCACACCTGGGCCGCCGTCTCGAGCTCGGCGGCCAGGATCAGGCCGGTCACGCAGGTGACGCCCTCGTCGGCGAACGTCTCCGCCACGGCGGAGAGCCACCACGGGTCCACCTCGACGTCGTCGTCGGTGAAGGCGACGACCTCGCCCGTGACGAGGTCGAGGGCCGTGTTGTGCGCGAGCGCAAGTCCCGGACGGCTGGTGTGCACGTACCGCAGGGCGAAGGGAGTGGTGCGTGCCTCCAGCGCCAGCCGGGTCTCGGCGGTCGAGGGGGCGCTGTCGACCACGACGACGTCGAACCGCTGGTAGCGCAGGCGTTCCAGCGACGACAGCGTGCGCTCGAGGCTCGCGGTGCGGTCGCGGGTCGCCACCACCACGGTGATCGAGGGCTGCTCCGGCCTGAAGCGGACCTCGAGGCACCCCGGGGGGAGCTCCGGGGTCAGCCCCTGCACGGGCAGCCGGTCGGGGACCGGCACCCCCTCGGAGCGCAGGTGCTCGCGGACGCGGTCCCCGACCTGCGGCCACGCCTGCGCCGCGAGCTCGTCCGGGGCCAGGCCCGCTGCGCCCCAGCGTAGGTCGACCTCACCCATGGGGCGGGTGTGCAGCCGGGCCAGCAGCCGCGTGCCGGCGTGCCTCGGCGAGGAGGGCAGGTGGGGCAGTGGCGCGTCCAGGTCGAGGTCACCGACGAGGAGCGGTTCAACCATGGTGTGTGGCCAGCTGACGTCGTCCGGTGTAGGGCAGGTGGAGCAGGTCCAGGGCGTGGCGTGCCCGGTGCCGGCGCTGACGGTCGCGCAGCACGCTCCTGAGGACGAGGTTGCCGTCCCGGATGGCGTGCAGGTTGGACCGTCCGCTGCGGCGGGGGAGCTCCAGGCTGGGGACCTCGGCGATCCGGAGACCGGCCTTCAGCGCGTGCACGGTCATCTGGGCCTCGATGTCGAACCCGTCCGCAGTCAGGTCCAGCAGGTCCAGGAACTGGCGGTGGAAGGCGCAGAAGCCGTAGCACAGGTCGGTGAGGTTCGCGTCGTACAGCTTGTTCACCAGCTGCAGCAGGGCCCAGTTGCCCGTCCGGCGGAACGCCGTGATGTCCAGCGACCCGCCACCGGCGATGAACCGCGAGCCCTTGACGAAGTCGTAGCCGTGGGTGAGGAAGTGCAGGAAGTGCGGGATCTCGCGGGCCGACATGCTGCCGTCGGCGTCGATCATCACCACGATGTCGCCGGTCGCGGACGCGAAACCGGCCCGCAGCGCGTCGCCCTTGCCGGTGCCCGACTGGGCGACAAAGCGGATGTCGGGCCGGTGGATCGAGGCCATCAGCAAGGTGGCGTCCTCCGAGCGGCCGTCAACCATGACGACCTCGTCCACGCAGTCGGGGATCTCCCCGAGCACCCAGGCGAGGTTGCGTGCCTCGTTCTTGGCGGGGATCACCAGGCTGACGGTCAGGGCGCGGGGGGCAGGGGCCGGTCCGAGTGGCGTGGTGGCGGGCAGGGGGCTGGCGGCGTGGGTCGCCGGTTCGGTCGACCGGGGGGATGCCCCGGCCGTGGTGGTCGTGGGGACAACGGTGACGTGGGTGCCCGATGCCCCGTTCTGGGTGGTGTGTGCGGTGTTCGGCAGGTCCACCGGAGTCTCCTCACATCCGGGGAGTGAGCAGCAGCCGGACAAGGTCCTGGCTGCGCTCGCGTGGTGCAGTCTTCGCAGTCCGGGGCTTGTGGCCGGACTCTGGCGGGGGCCGGACGGTGTGGGTCACCGAGCCGTTCTGATGCCCCCGTCACCAGCGAGTCTTGTTCGGCTCCGTGGATCCGCACTCAAGCAATGTGCGTACGGCACCGGCGTCAGAAACGACGACCGTTCACCCGCAGGGGGATCAGCTCCAGATCGAGGTGAGCGATGGCTCCGACGCGGCCCGCCCCATCGGGGTCACGCCCATCAGGTCGCACAGCATCCGCAGCACGCGGTAGTGGTCGACCCGGTCGCCGTACCGTCCGGGGCGGACCCCGGCCCCGACCACCACGGTGGCGACGTGGTTGCCGGCGTTGTCGTCGTCCTCGTCCCACGTCAGCACCAGCAGGCTGTGGTGGGTGCGGGCCCAGGTCGCGTAGGAGCCCAGGTGGGCGGCCAGCCATCGGTCGCCGGTGGCGACGCTGCCGTCGTGCATGTCGTTGACGACGTTGGGGACGACGAAGGACAGGGCCGGCAGCAACGCATGGTTCGCCGGCCAGCGGCTCAACGGCTGGTTCGCCGACGCCGGGACGGAGCTGAAGTTGACCCAGGGGTTGTGCCGGCGCGCGTAGGAGCCGGCGTCGCACCCCGTGAACCCGGTGGCGGGCAGACCCTCGGAGTACCCGACGAACCGTCGCCCCGACGCCAGCACGCGGCTGCCGATGTTGGCTCCCGTGTACGTGTGCGGGCACGAGTCGTCGCCCAGCCCCTGGGTGGACCCGGAGAACAGCGCGAGGTAGTTGGGCTCGCTCGGGTGCGTCACGGCATACGACTGGGTGAGCAGCGCCCCTGACCGGGCCAGGCTGCTGATGAAGGGGGCGTCCGCGGACCCGATGACCTGCCCGTAGGAGTGGTTCTCCATGACCACCACGACGACGTGGGCCGGACGGGGAACGCGTCCGACCTGCGCCGCGGCGGCGGTGGCGGGTCGGACCGATGCCGTGGGTTGGACGCCACCGGCTGCCGCCGGCATGGCACAGGCGGCGACCAGGGACGTGACGGCGGCGACCCGCGTCGCCGCGGTCAGGACAGGACGTGTCGCAGTGGTCATGGGGCCCTCCCCAGATGACTCGGTGGTCCGACGTGGTCGGGTGTGCGGCCCTCGTTCGAGGCTACGACCGAAGCCGGCGGCCGACGACGGCCAGAGCCTGTGAATCCCGTGACGCCGGGCGCGCCTCCGGCGACCACCGGTGCGGTCGGCGTCGTGCCCGGGCCGCCCGGGACAAACGTCCCTGTCGGGGACTTCGCGCAGACCCACGATGAGTCCGAGCGGAGGCAGGCATAGCCGCGGCCGGCGCACCGCTGTTCGCGTGACCCCGTCGAGCCGGTAGGGGAGGGCCCCATGCAGGTGCCGTCACCGTTCGAGTACGAACGGGCTTCGTCCGTGGACGAGGCCATTGCGTTGTTGCAGCGCCACGGGGAGGGCGCCCGACTGATCGCCGGAGGCCACAGCCTGCTCCCGCTGATGAAGCTGCGGCTGGCCTCACCGGAGGTGCTGGTCGACATCAACGCGCTGACCGACCTGCAGCGGATCCGGGTCGACGCCGACGCCGTGCGCATCGGCGCCATGGTGCGTCACGCGGAGCTGCTCGCCTCGGCGGTGGTCGGAGAGCACTTCCGCCTCCTGCACGAGGCCGAGCAGGTGATCGCCGACCCCGTGGTGCGCAACCGCGGCACGGTCGGCGGGTCGCTGTGCCAGGCCGACCCCGCCGAGGACCTGTCAGCCGCGTTCGGGGCGTTGCGGGCCGAGGTCGTCATCCGCGGCGCCGGCGGCGAGCGCGTCGTGCCGGTGCGCGAGCTGGTGACCGGGCCGTACGAGACCGTCGTCGCGCCGGACGAGATCCTCACCGAGGTGCGGGTGCCGATCCGCCCGGGCACGGGCAGCAGCTACCGCAAGGTCGAGCGCCGCGCGGGGGACTGGCCGATCGCCTCGGCGGGGGCGGTGGTCCGGCTGGAGGGCGACACGATCGCCGAGGTCGGCATCGGGCTCGCGGCCGTGGGCGCGGCGCACTCGGTCGTGCCCGGCGCCGAGGACGCCATCCGGGGACGTGCCGCCGACGAGGAGAGCATCGAGCTCGCGGCGGTCCGGGCCAGCGAGGAGTGCTCGCCGACCACCGACCAGCGCGGGCCGGCCGACTACAAGCGCGCGCTCGTGGCGGAGCTGGTCCGTCGTGTGCTGCGCACGGCCATCGCCCGCAGTCGCGGAGAGGAGGCCTGACGCCATGCAGGTGACCATGACGGTCAACGGGACACAGGTCAGCGAGGACGTCGAGCCACGGCTGCTGCTCGTGCACTTCCTGCGGGACACCCTGCGGCTGACCGGCACCCACTGGGGCTGCGACACCTCCAACTGCGGGGTCTGCGTGGTCCAGCTCGACGGGCTGCCGGTCAAGAGCTGCACCGTCCTGGCGGTCATGGCCGACGGCCACGACGTGCGCACGGTCGAGGGCCTGGCCGACGGCGCCGAGCTCGACCCGGTGCAACAGGGCTTCATGCACGAGCACGGCCTCCAGTGCGGCTTCTGCACCCCCGGGATGATGCTCACCGCCCGCCACCTGCTCGACACCAACCCGCACCCCACCAACGAGGAGGTGCGCGGGGCGATCTCCGGCCAGATCTGCCGGTGCACGGGCTACGAGAACATCGTGCGGGCCATCCAGTGGGCCGCCGAGCACCCGAAAGACGTTGCCACTGAAGGGGTCTCGTCATGACGACCACCGAGCAGCAAGCGCACGCAGAGGTCGGCTTCGGACGCCGCCACCGCGTGGAGGACGCCCGGTTCCTGCGCGGCAAGGGGCAGTACGTCGACGACATCACCCTGCCCGGGATGCTGCACGGCGCCATCCTGCGCAGCCCCCACGCCCACGCCCGGATCGTCTCGATCGACACCTCCGAGGCCGAGGCCCACCCCAAGGTCAGGGCGGTCATCACCGGGGCGACGCTGGAGTCGCTGAAGCTGGCCTGGATCCCGTCCCTCTCGCACGACGTCATCGCCGTGCTGGCCACCGACAAGGTGCGCTACCAGGGGCAGGAGGTGGCGTTCGTCGTCGCCGAGGACCGCTACGCCGCCAGGGACGCCCTCGAGCTCATCGACGTGGACTACGACGTGCTCGACCCGGTCATCGACGCGCGGCGGGCCCTGGACCCGGGCGCACCAGTGATCCGCGACGACATCGAGGGCAAGACCGACAACCACATCTTCGACTGGACCGCCGGCGACAAGGACCAGACCGACGCGGCGTTCGCCTCGGCCGAGGTCGTCGTCAGGCAGGACATGCTGTATCCGCGGGTGCACCCCGCACCGCTGGAGACGTGCGGCTCGGTCGCGTGGATGGACCCGGTCAGCGGCAAGCTCACCATCTGGTGCACCACCCAGGCGCCGCACGCCCACCGCACCCTCTACGCCCTGGTCGCCGGCCTGCCCGAGCAGAAGATCCGGGTGGTCAGCCCGGACATCGGTGGTGGCTTCGGCAACAAGGTCGGCATCTACCCCGGCTACGTGCTCTCCGTCGTCGGCTCGATCGTCACCGGTGCCCCGGTGAAGTGGGTCGAGGACCGCTCGGAGAACCTCGTGTCCACCTCGTTCGCCCGCGACTACCACATGCACGGCGAGATCGCGGCCACGCGTGACGGCAAGATCCTGGGTCTGCGGGTGGACGTGCTCGCCGACCACGGAGCGTTCAACAACACCGCCCAGCCGACGAAGTACCCGGCCGGCTTCTTCCACATCTTCACCGGCAGCTACGACTACCCGGCCGCCTACTGCACGGTGAAGGGCGTCTACACCAACAAGGCGCCCGGCGGGGTGGCCTACGCGTGCTCGTTCCGCGTCACCGAGGCCTGCTACCTCGTCGAGCGGATCGTCGACTGCCTGGCCGACGAGCTGGGGATGGACCCCGCCGACCTGCGGATGAAGAACCTGCTGCGTCCCGAGCGCTTCCCCTACCTCTCACCGACCGGCTGGGAGTACGACTCGGGGGAGTACCCGCGGGCGCTGGCCAAGGCCATGGAGATGGCCGGCTACGAGCAGCTGCGCCAGGAGCAGGCCGACAAGCGCGAGCGCGGCGAGCTCATGGGCATCGGGGTCAGCTTCTTCACCGAGACCGTCGGCGCCGGGCCGCGCAAGCACATGGACATCCTCGGCCTGGGCATGGCCGACGGCGCCGAGGTGCGGGTGCACCCGACCGGCAAGGCGGTCGTCCGGCTGTCGGTGCAGACCCAGGGCCAGGGCCACGAGACGACGTTCGCCCAGATCGTCTCGGAGGTCACCGGCATCCCGTCGGCGGACATCGAGGTGGTCCACGGCGACACCGACAACACCCCGTTCGGACTGGGCACCTACGGCAGCCGGTCCACCCCGGTGTCCGGGGCCGCGGTCGCCGTCGCCTCCCGCCGCATCGTCGACAAGGCCCGGCTGATCGCCTCGGCCATGCTCGAGGTGTCCCCGGAGGACCTGGAGTGGGACCGCGGGAGGTTCTTCGTCAAGGGCGACCCGAGCACCGCGAAGACGATCCAGGAGATCGCGTTCGCCTCGCACGGCACCCAGGAGCTGCCCGAGGGGGTCGAGGGCCACCTCGACGCCGAGTGCGTCTACGACCCGCCGAACCTCACCTATCCCGTCGGCGCCTCCATCTGCGTGGTGGACGTCGACAAGGGCACCGGGCAGGTCAAGGTGCGCCGGTTCATTGCCGTCGACGACTGCGGCCCGCGGATCAACCCGATGATCGTCGAGGGCCAGGTCCACGGCGGCCTGGCAGACGGGGTCGGCATGGCGCTGATGGAGGTCATCGCCTTCGACGAGGAGGGCAACTGCCTGGGCGGGTCGTTCATGGACTACCAGCTGCCCACCGCGCTGGAGTGCCCCAGCTGGGAGCTCGGCGAGACGGTCACCCCCTCACCGCACCACCCGCTCGGGCTCAAGGGCGTCGGTGAGTCGGCCACCGTCGGTTCGCCCCCGGCCGTGGTCAACGCGGTCATCGACGCGCTCAAGCCGTATGGCGTGCGGCACGTGGACATGCCACTCACCCCGGCGCAGGTCTGGCGCGCGATGCAGGGCCGGCCGTTCCGCACCGACCTCGCCATCACCGACGAGTGAGCCCCGAGCACCCGGAACGCTGATGCCCGCCCACCTCGACCTCGCCGGACGGGCCGCGGCGCTGAGCGCCGAGGGCACCCCGTTCGTCTGGGCGACCGTGGTGCACGCCCACCGGCCCACGAGCGCCAAGGCCGGTGACTCGGCGATCGTCCTGGCCGACGGGCAGATCGACGGCTTCGTCGGCGGTGAGTGCGCCGAGGCCACGGTCCGCGCCCAGTCGCTGGAGGCGCTCTCCACCGGGCAGACCCGGCTGCTGCGCGTCGCCCCCGGCGAGGAGGAGACCGGCCTGCCGGACGAGGACGGCGTCATCACCGTGCACAACCCGTGCCTGTCCGGGGGCACCCTCGAGATCCTGCTGGAGCCGTCGGTGCCGCTGCCCGTGGTCGCGGTCGTCGGGTCCGCGCCGATCGCCACGGCGCTGCTGCGGGCGGACCGGCTCTTCGGCCTGCAGGTGCGTGCCCTCGCCCCGGAGGAGGAGCTGCCCGAGGGCACCCTCGCGGTCGTGGTCGCCTCGCACGGGCGCGACGAGGAGCCGGTGCTCACCGCGGCGCTGCGCGCCGGGGTGCCGTATGTCGGGCTGGTCGCCAGCCGCCGCCGCGGTGCAGCGGTCCTGGCCTCCCTCGACGTCGAGGACGCGCAGCGGGACACGGTGCACACCCCTGCCGGGCTGGACATCGGGGCCCACACCGCCGACGAGGTGGCCCTGTCGATCCTCGCCGAGGTGGTGGCGACCCGCCGCGCGGCGGGGCCGGCCCGCGCTGCACGCGCGGAGGCGGCGGCCACCCCACCGGCCCCGCCGACGGCGCGGGACCCGGTCTGCGGGATGACCGTGGCGGCGGTGCCCACCAGCGTGCACGTCGACACCCCCGCCGGGACGGTGTGGTTCTGCGGCACCGGCTGCCGCACGGCATACCTGGACAACCCGGCGGCGTACGCGACGTGACCAGCCCCGACACCGCCACGGTCGCCGACCTGCTGCCCGACGTGGCCGCGCTGCAGGCCGGGCTGGACGCCGTGGACTACCTGGCCGACGAGGGCACCGCCACCGCGCTGTTCTGCGCCGCGCGCCTGGCCCAGCCGGTGCTGATCGAGGGCGAGCCCGGGGTCGGCAAGACCCAGGCCGCGACCTCCCTGGCCCAGGTGCTGCGCACCCCGCTGGTGCGGCTGCAGTGCTACGAGGGCATCGACGTCGCCGAGGCGCTCTACGAGTGGAACTACCCGCGCCAGCTGCTCAGCATCCGGCTGGCCGAGTCCCGCGGCGAGATGCTCGAGGACGCCGACGTCTTCGGCGAGGAGTACCTCGTCGCCCGGCCGCTGCTGACCGCGCTCCGCCACCCCGGCCCGCGTCCGGCGGTGCTGCTCATCGACGAGGTGGACCGTGCCGACGACGACTTCGAGGCGTTCCTGCTGGAGCTGCTCGCCGACGCGGCGGTGACGATCCCGGAGATCGGGACCCTCCGGGCCGCCTACCCGCCCATCGCGGTGCTCACCTCCAACCGGACCCGGGAGCTGCACGACGCCCTCAAGCGGCGCTGCCTGTTCCACTGGATCGAATATCCCTCGGCGCAGCGCAGCGCCGAGATCATCCGGCGCCGGGTGCCGGGCAGCTCGCGGACGCTGGCCGAGCAGGTCGCCCGGACCGTCGAACGGCTGCGCCGGCTCGACCTCCAGAAGCCGCCGGGGGTGGCCGAGGCGATCGACTGGGTCGCGGCGCTGGAGCTGCTGGGCGCGCGCGCCCTCGACGCCGGCGCCGTCGAACGCACCCTGGGCTCGGCGCTGAAGTACGTCGAGGACCAGCAGGTGGCGCGCGAGGCCGGCCTGGCCACGCTGGTCGCCGGGTGAGCCGGCGGCGGCTGTGAGCGCGGGGGTGCCGGCCGACCTGGCCAGCGTGTTCGGCCTCTTCGGCCGGGAGCTGCACCGGGCCGGGATCCCGGTGTCGCCGAGCGAGTCGGCGCAGCTGGCCCGTGTGGTGCAGGTCTGCGACCCACTGACCGTGGACCAGCTGTACTGGTGTGCCCGGGTCAGCCTGCTGCGGTCCCCGGACCAGGTGCCGGAGTTCAACGCGGTGTTCGCGCTCGTCTTCCGCGGGTTGGCCGACGTGGCCGAGCATCGCGGCCAGGAGCCGTCGGCCCTGCGCTCGGAGTCCCGGCCTCCGCGCCAGGCAGCGGGGGAGCAGGGGAGCGAGCGACCGCCGGCCGGGCCGGCCGGCACCCGCGCGGGCCCGGCGGGGGAGCAGGAGGGTGACGCCGAGCCGCATGTCCTGCGGGCGCTCGCCAGCAGCGAGGAGCGGCTGCGGCACGCCGATCTCGGCGCGCTGAGCGACGCGGAGCTGGCCGAGGTGGCGCCGCTGCTGCACCAGCTGCTGACCACGCTGCCGACGCGGCGCAGCCGCCGCCGGCACCGGCACCCGCGGGGGGACCGGCTGGACGTGCGCGCCACGATCCGGCGCAGCATCCGCTCCGGCGGGGACCCGGTGCTGGCCGTGCGGCGCTCCCGGCGGCGCCGCCCCCGGCGGCTGGTGGCGCTGCTCGACATCTCGGGGTCGATGGAGCCCTACGCCCGGGCCTGGTTGCACCTGCTCTGGGGTGCGGCGACCGTCGCCCGCGCCGAGGTGTTCGTCTTCGGCACCCGGCTGACCCGGCTCACCCCGGTGCTGCGGACCCGCAGTCCGCAGCAGGCCCTGGCCCGCGCCGGCCGGGCGATGCCCGACTGGTCCGGTGGCACCCGGATCGGTCACAACCTCAAGGCGTTCATGCACCGCTACGGCCGCAGCGGGATGGCCCACGGCGCGGTGGTGCTCGTCGTCTCCGACGGGTGGGAGCGGGACGACCCGGCCGTCCTGGGGGCGCAGATGGAGGCCATCGCCCGCCGGGCGCACCGCGTCGTGTGGGTCAACCCCCGGGCGGTCGCGCCGGGGTTCGCGCCGGACACCGGCGGCATGCGGGCGGCGCTGCCCTTCTGCGACGACCTGCTCAGCGGGCACTCGGTCGAGGCGCTCGCGGAGGTGGTGGCCGCCCTGGGCGGCGACCGGCAGGTGACCGGCCGGCATACCGGCCGGTAACCGGACCTGAGCGTCCCCACCGGGAACCACGGGCCTGTGTGCGACGATGCACCCGATGAACGCACACGGTGAAAGGAACAGCCGGTGAAGGGCAGGATCCTCGTCGTCGACGACGACCTCGCGCTGGCGGAGATGCTGGGCATCGTCCTGCGCAACGAGGGCCTCGAGGTCGTGCACGTCGCCGACGGTTCCTCGGCGATGGCCGCCTTCCGCGAGAGCCGGCCCGACGTGGTCCTGCTCGACGTGATGCTCCCCGGGATGGACGGCATCGAGGTGTGCCGCCGCATCCGTGGCGAGTCCGGCGTGCCGATCGTCATGCTCACCGCGCGCAGCGACACGGTGGACGTGGTCGTCGGGCTGGAGTCCGGCGCCGACGACTACGTGGTCAAGCCGTTCAAGCCGCAGGAGCTCATCGCCCGGGTGCGGGCCCGGCTGCGCCGCGGCGACGAGCCCGAGCCCGAGCGCCTGGAGATCGGCGACCTGGTCATCGACGTGGCCGGCCACTCGGTCAAGCGTGACGGGCAGCCGCTGTCGCTGACCCCGCTGGAGTTCGACCTGCTCGTCGCGCTCGCGCGCAAGCCGTGGCAGGTGTTCACCCGCGAGGTGCTGCTGGAGCAGGTCTGGGGCTACCGCCACGCCGGCGACACCCGGCTGGTCAACGTCCACGTGCAGCGGCTGCGCTCCAAGATCGAGCAGGACCCTGAGCACCCCGAGATCGTCGTGACGGTGCGTGGCGTCGGCTACAAGGCTGGTCCGAGCTAGCCGATGTCCGAGCCGAGCCGCCCGGCGCCCGAGCAGCCCTCCCGGTTCGCGATCCGCAGGACCCGGGTACTGCGCAGTGCCGGCTGGGCCGTGGCCCGGGCCCGCGCGGCGGTGCTCGGCTCCGGGCGCTGGCTGGCCCACCAGTGGCGCGCGTCGCTGCAGTTCCGGGTCATCTCCATGACCATGCTGCTGGGCCTGGTCGTGGTGCTGCTGCTCGGGTCCTACCTCTACCAGCAGATCGCCGACGGCCTGGTCTCCGACCGGGTCAAGTCCGCCACGGAGGAGGCTGCCCAGGGCACCCGGGCCGCGCAGACCCGCTTCGACGCCGCCGACCGGACCGACCCGACCAGCCTGAGCGTGCTGGCCACCGACCTGGTCCAGCAGCTGGCCTCGCCGGGCGCCGACCACGCACGTGACGTGATCCTCACGCGGGCCCTGCACAACACCCGCACGCCGGTGGTCGCGACCCGCCTCTCCGGCGACGTCGGCCTGCCCAGCGTGCCCGCCGAGCTGCGCCAGGCGGTCGCCGCCGACGCCACCCACCAGCACGTCCAGATCATCGCCACCAGCTCATCGGACACCGGGGCTGCGGTGCCGACGGTCATCGTGGGCAGCCAGGTCTCGCTGCCCGTGGCCGGCACCTACGAGCTGTACTTCGTCTTCCCGATGGAGCGCGAGCAGGCGACGCTGAAGGTCGTCGCGCAGACGTTCACCTTGGGCGGTATCGCCCTCGTGCTCATGGTCGGTGCGGTCGCCTACGTCGTCACCCGGCTCGTGGTGGAGCCGGTACGCCGTGCCGCCGAGGTGGCCGAGCGGCTCGCCTCCGGTGGGCTGCACGAGCGGATGCGGGCCCGGGGGCAGGACGACCTGGCCCGGCTGGCCAAGTCGTTCAACGCCATGGCCGAGAGCCTGCAGAAGCAGATCCGCCAGCTCGAGGACCTCTCCCGGGTGCAGCAGCGGTTCGTCTCCGACGTCTCCCACGAGCTGCGCACCCCGCTGACCACGATCCGCATGGCCGGCGACCTGATCCACGACTCCCGCGACGAGTTCGACCCCTCGGTGTCCCGCTCGGCCGAGCTGCTCCACGACGAGCTCGACCGGTTCGAGTCGCTGCTGGCCGACCTGCTGGAGATCAGCCGCTTCGACGCGGGGGCGGCGGCGCTCGACCTGGAGGCCACCGACCTGCGCGACACTGTGGCCCGGGTGGTGGAGGCGACCGTGGCCCTGGCCGAGCGCCGCGGCAGCGTGGTCCGGGTCGACGCCCCGCACCGGGCGTGCGTCGCCGAGATCGACCCGCGACGCGTCGAGCGGATCCTGCGCAACCTCGTCGTCAACGCGATCGAGCACGGCGAGGGCCGGCCGATCGTCGTGCGCGTCTCCTCCAACGGCACGGCGGTCGCGGTGACCGTCCGCGACCATGGCGTCGGGCTGCGCCCCGGCGAGGCCGCGCTGGTGTTCAACCGGTTCTGGCGCGCCGACCCGGCCCGCGCCCGCACCACCGGCGGCACCGGGCTCGGGCTGGCCATCGCCCTGGAGGACGCCCACCTGCACGACGGCTGGCTGCAGGCCTGGGGGGAGCCCGGACGCGGTTCCTGCTTCCGGCTGACCCTGCCCCGCCGCGCGGGCGTGGGCATCGACCGCTCGCCGCTGCCCCTCACGCCGGAGGAGGAGCAGCATCGGTCCACCCGGGGCGTCGGCGGGCCCTACCAGCAGCTCGGCCGTCAGGCCGAGAGCTCCCGATGAGACCGCGCGCGCTGGCGGCCGTCCTGCTCGGGCTGGCCCTGGCGACCGGCGGCTGCGGCGGCCTGCCCACCACCGGGCCGGTGCGCGAGGGTCTTTCCGTGGGGAGCCCTCCGGTGGAGCCGGTGCGGGTGCTGCCCGACGGGCCGGCCGCCGGGGCCACGCAGGAGCAGATCGTCCGGGGCTTCCTGCGGGCGGCGGCCGGCTTCGACGACGACCACGCCGTGGGCCGCTCCTTCCTGCTGCCCAACGTCGCCCAGAGCTGGGTGCCCGACCACGGCGTCACCGTCTTCCCCGGCGAGTCCTCGCTGTCGGTCCGGTCGCTGCCCGGGGACCGGGTGCGAGTCACTGTCCCGGCCACGGCGACCATCGACGAGTCCGGCCGCTACCGCGAGCTGCCGAACGGCTCCACCGCCAGCGCCACGTTCGGCCTGCAGCAGGCCGGTGGGCAGTGGCGGATTGCCAGCACCCCGGCCGGCTTCGGGCTGTGGCTCAGCGAGGCCGACCTGGACCGCCTCTACCGCGCGTTCGCGATCCACTACGCGGTGCCGGCCACCCGGACCCTGGTGCCCGACGAGCGCTGGTTCCCCCTCACCCCGGGGCTCGCCACGACCCTGGCCCGGGCCCAGCTCGGTCCCGTGCCCGACTACCTGCGCGGAGCGGCGGTCAGCGGCGTGCCCGAGAGCACCCGGCTGGCCGTCGACGCGGTGCCGGTGGAGAACGGCCGCGCCGCGGTGGACCTGTCGGTCAGCGGCCTGGTCGCCGACCCGGAGCTGCGGCGGGCGATGTGGGCCCAGTTCGTGGCCACGCTGACCCAGGCGCCGACGGTGTCCTCGGTGTCCCTGCTCGTTGGCGGCAGCAAGGTCGACCTGCAGGGGGTCCCCGAGGCGCCGTCCAGCCTGGTCCAGGTCGGCTACCCCGAGGACAGCGACGACACCCAGGTGACCAGCGTGGTGGTGCGCCAGGGCACCGCGCTCCACCGGCTCGACCCCGGCCGGCTCGGTGGCACCGAGGACCCGCGGCGGGCCCCGGCCAGCCTCACCAGCGAGCTGCCCGCGATGCCGCTGACGTACGGGCCGCTGGCGCTCTCCCGCGACGGGGCGGAGGTGGCGGCGGTGACCACCGACGGCACCAGCCTGGCCCGGTGGCGTGGCACGAGGCTGATCCCGGTGGCTCCGTTCGCCCGGGACCTGACCCGCCCCGCGTTCGACAGCCGGCACGGCCTGTGGGTGGGCGGGACCAGCGGTGGCACGCCCCACGTCTACGTCATCGACACCTCCGCGAGCCCTGCGGCGCCGCATGCGGTCGACGTGCCCTGGCTGGGCGGCCGGCGCGTGGTGGCGCTGCGCGTGGCCGCCGACAGCACCCGCATGGTCCTGGTGACCCGTGGCCCCGATGGCGACGTCCGCGTCGACGTCGTCGGCATCGTGCGCGCGGCCAACGGCGCCCCGCGCAGCCTGACCATGCCGTTGCGGGTGGGGGAGCGGCTGACCACGGCCCGCGACGTGGCCTGGGTGGACTCGCGGACGGTCGCGGTCCTGGGCTCGGCCGGCGAGGCGGACCCGTTGCGGCCCTACCTGGTCGAGGTCGGTGGCCCGACCACGGCCCTGGCGCCGGTGGCCGGTGCGGTGTCGCTGACCAGCACCGGCGGACCCCGTGGGCTGGTCGTGGCCAACGACCGGGGTCAGGTGCTGACGCGCGCCGGCAACGGCTGGGTGGTCGAGAGCAGCGCCAACGACCTGGTCGTCCCCGCCGGATGAGTGGCTGGGGACGGTCACGGGAAGGCGCGACCGCCAGGCGGGCTGGAGATGACGAGGAAGTCGCGCACCCACGTCCATTGCAGGACCAGGCCGGCGGCAGCCAGCACGCCCACGAGGGCTAGCTGGATGCGCCGGTCCCGGCTTCCCGTGGTTGGAGCGGGAAAGAGCCAGAAGAGCGGGAAGGCCAGCAGCAGGTAGCGCACGATGCTGGACCCGGGGGCGGTGCCCGCGAGGAGGTACATCGGGTATGCGGCGGACCACGTCCGTAGCTCCGGTCCCCAGGGACGAGAGGCTCGCCCGGCCACCAGGAAGCCGAACAGCCCGACCAGCACGGCGAAGATGGTCAGTCCGATCAGGCCGCCGTTGGCCCAGATGAACGCCAGCCACGCCATGCCCGGGCGGATGTGCTGGTAACCGCCCCAGCCCGCCATGGTCCTCAGGTAGGCATCGGGGTGGCCGGTGCGAACCGCCGCGACGGCCGGCCAGACCCCGGTCAGGAGCAGGCAGCCCACAGCCAAAGCGCTCACCATGGCCCGCTCACGGACGGGGAACGGCTCGGAGGCGCGGGAGCGGTAGCGGAGCCAGCCGTGCACCAGGATCACGGGGACGATGGCGAGCACAATTGGTCGCGTGAGTGCGAGAGCGCCCAGCACAGGGATGAGGCCGAGGTAACGGCGCCGCCGCAGCAGCAGGAGCGCCCCAGCGACGAGGGCCAGGGCCAGGCTCTCGGTGTAGGCGATCTGAAGTGCGGGAGCCGCCATCGACACACACAGAAGGACAACCGTGGCCTTCGCGGCAAAGGTGCCCGCGCTGTCACGGATGAGTCGGTGAACCAGCATGACCGCCAGCAGGCCCACGGTCGCACTGAGCGAGGCGGCGGCGACGTCGAAGCCGAGGCCACTCAGTGCCATCAGCAGGCGGACCGCCATGGGATACAGGGGATAGAAGGCCCATTCGTTCTGGCGAACCTGCCCGGCCTGGTCCAGAGGGAGCTCCGAGGGGTAGCCGCTGAGGGCGATCCGCTCATACCACTGGCCGTCCCAGTTCGTCGCGACGCCGAGGTAGCCGGGTGCGGCCGGGCTTGGTCTGGCGAGGTTGTAACCGCTGGCACCCTCGGAGATGGCCACCTGCTCGCGGGCAGCCACGGCGATCAGGATCGCGGACACTGCTCGTGCCGCGAGGTAGATCGCGAGGGGAAACCGGACCGAGCGCCACAACGCCATGATCCGGACCGGTGCACCAGTGACGTCCCAGCGGAGAGCCGGGGCTTGCGTCGTCATGCGGCGGTCCCTGCCAAGCCCGCGGTGAGAGGTGACCCACTCTGGATTGCGGTGGATCGGCGTGGCGACGCGAGCGTGGACATCATCCGGTTCCCCCCTGAGAACGACGGGTCGAGAGCGCTGCAGTTGGTGCGGGTATGTCATCAGTTGCTGCTGCCACCAGACATCGTGCGGCCCGGTGTGTCATCTCGACCGGTCGGACCATTGACATCGGGCTTCAGGATGTGGTCGGAGCCTCGAGCAGCGAGAAGCGCGCCGTCGAGGCGGTGACCCGCCAGCCCAGTTCCTCGCGCAGGGCGAGGGCGAGCGGCGAGCGGGTCTCCAGCACCGCGACGCGGGCCCCCGTGTGCTGCACGAACTCCTGCCACCCCGGCCGCACGGCCTCGGCGCGCCGGTAGGCGTCGATGTAGGCGGGGTCGTAGATCTCCGAGCGCAGGTCGATGACCGGGACGAGCTGGGGCTGGGACCACAGCAGCCAGCCGCTCTGGGCGAAGTCGTCGAGCACGACCGTGCCCTTCGGCAGCGCCGACAGCGGCGCCGACAGGCCGGTCGGCACCCCCGAGGGGCGTGCGGCCACCTGCCCGCACAACGGCATGGCGAGGGCGGCCGCGACGACCAGCGCGGCCAGCCAGGCCAGCACCTCCCGTCGGCCGGCGCGGGTCGGCCGCGCCGAGCGCAGCCCCTGCAGCGCCCCGGCGAGCAGGGGAGCGGCGAGGGTCGCGCCCACGGCCACGGTGCGCAGCATGGCCAGCGTGGCGACCACGGAGGCGGCGGCGAGCAGCAGCGACAGCCAGGACGTGGGCCGGCCGGAGCGCACCCACACCAGCACCGTCGTGGCCACCATGACCAGCACGACCACGGCGAAGACGTTGCCGACGGTCGTCGGCTGCCACTCCTGCACGAACCGGCTCGCGGTCGAACCGACCTGGAACGGCGTCAGCAGCAGTCGGGGCCCCACCGGGGTCAGGGCGGCCACGACCACCGACAGGGCGGGCACGAGCAGCAGGCGCAGCGCCGCGGCACGGCCCACGCGCCGGTCCAGCACCAGGCCGGCGACGAACACCACGCCGACCACGGGCCCGACCGACCACAGCCCGTGGCAGCACGCCCACACCCACGTCAGCGGCACCAGCCACCAGCGCGGCCGCAGGTCGTCCGCCGTCCGCCACCAGGCGCCGACGGTCACCGCCAGCAGGACGAAGCTGACCAGCTGGGGTCGCTCCGACAGGCTGCCGCCGGTGCCGACCAGGGCGGCGATGGCGGCGATGACGGCCGGGACGCTGTCCGCGACACGGCGGCACGCCCACACCAGCGCGCCCAGCAGGGCCAGCATCGCGGCGCAGCGCAGCCACGCCACCCCCGGCAGCCCGGCCAGCTCGTTGGCCTTCGCGGCCACCACCTCGGGCAGCCACTGGGTCAGCACGAACGGGCGGGTCGACGCGGGCACCCAGGGGTCGGGACCGGCGAAGGAACCGCCGTGCAGCACCAGCTCGCCGGTCTTGAGGTGCCACCAGGTGTCCGGGTCGCTGACCGCGCGGACGCCGAGCTTGACCGTCGCGGCGACGGTGAACAGCGCGAACGCCGGGGCCAACCAGCGCGGGTCACGGTGCTCCGTGGCCGGTGCGGGCGTCGTCGTCGCCGGGGTCTGGCGGCGGCTGAGCAGGGTCATGGCGCCTCCAGCAGCGTGTACCCGCGGTCCTGCCCGAGCGTGCGCCAGCCGAGGCGTGCGGCGAGGGCGCCGGTGAGGGGGGAGCCGGTGCGGAGCACGGCATACCGGGCCCTGGTGTCGCGCACGAACTCACGCCACCCGGGGGCGGCGGTGGTGGCGACCACGTAGCGGTGCAGCCACGCGGCGGAGTAGACCTCCGAGCGGATGTCGA
>NZ_JBTCWL010000011.1:0-69689 GCF_054325275.1 Oryzihumus sp. | reverse complement strand
GCGTGACGGCGCTGGCGGCGGCCATGGCCCGGCCGCGCTCGCGCACGAACACCATGGCCTGCTCGGCGGTCATGACGCCCGCGGCGGCCGCGGCGGTGATCTCACCGACCGAGTGTCCGGCACCGGCGGCGACGGCGCGGTGCCCGTCGGCGGGGTGCTCGAAGAGTGCCAGCAGCGAGATCAGGCCGGCGCCGACGATGAGCGGCTGCGCGACCGCGGTGTCCTTGATGGTCTCGGCATCGGACTCGGTGCCGTGCGCGACCAGGTCCATGCCGGCGACGGCCGAGAGCCACGCCATGCGGTCACGGAAGCCGGGCAGCTCGAGCCAGGGCGCGAGGAAACCGGGGGTCTGGGAGCCCTGTCCAGGGCAGACGATGACGAGCACGGCTCCAGCCTTGCCGCTGCGTCCGGGGGAGGCCGTGACCGAACGCCACGAAGTAACCGGGCGTGTTTTGGAGGGTTCCTACAACGCCTCAAGCTCTGCGCCGGCGGGGTTACCGTCCGGTGACGGGGGCATGACCGGCTCCTGACCTGGCACCCCGCGGCGCCAGGGACGCTGGGCCGGCTCGGCCAGGCGGCCCACCGCCAGCGCCATCCGCACCACATGAGCCTCCCGGGGCTGGGCCAGGTCGTAGCCCGTGACCGCGGCGATCCGGCCCAGCCGGTAGCGGACGGTGTTGGGGTGCACGAAGAGCACCCGCGCCGTGGCCTCGAGCCCGCCACCGCCCTCGAGGTAGACCGCCGCCGTCTCGAACAGCGCGGCGCCGCTGGCGGCCAGCGGGCGGTAGACCTGGTCCACCAGCATCCGGCGCGCAGGGGCGTCGCCGGCCAGCACCCGCTCGGGCAGCAGGTCGTCGGCGAGCACCGGGCGTGGCGCCTCCGGCCAGGCCCGCGCCGCACCCAGGCCGGACAGCGCCGCGCGCGCCGAGCGTCCGGCGGCGAACAGGTGCGGCACCGGCGGCCCCACCACGATCGGTCCGTCCGCGAAGTGACCGCCCAGCGCGCGGGCCACCGCCAGCGGGTCCTCGACCCCGCCGAGGATCGCCACGAGGCGTCGGCCCTGCACCGCAGCGAGGCACTCCACGCCGAGGCGGCGCGCGGCCCGGCGCAGGGCGTCGACGACTCCCGCGGTGTCACCGGAGGGGGTCGCCCCGGCGACGACCGCCACGTGGCTGACCGAGCCCCAGCCCAGGGCCGCGGCCCGGGACTGCATCGAGTCGTCCGCCTCGCCACGCAGGACGGCGTCGACCACGAGCGACTCCAGCCGGGCGTCCCACGCGCCGCGCGCCTCCGCGGCCTCGGCGTAGACCTGGGCGGCGGCGAACGCGATCTCGCGGGAGTAGCGCAGCACCGCCTCGCGCAGCGCCTGCTCCTCGCCGGGTGCGGCCAGCTCGGCGACGTCCTCCTCGACGACGTCGACCACGGCACGGACCAGGTCCAGGGTCTGCCCCAGGCTGATCGAGCGGGTCAGCTCCCGCGGGGCGGTGCCGAACACGTCGGCGGTGATGTGCGGCTGGGCCGAGGGGTCCCGGCACCAGGCGATGAACGCGGCGATGCCCGCCTGGGCGACCAGCCCCACCCACGAGCGGTCCTCGGCGGACAGTGCGCGATACCAGTCGAGGTTGGCCTCCATCCGCTTGATCGCGCCGGTGGACAGTGCCCCGGCGCTGCGCTCGACGCGACGCCGGGTCGCGGCGCTCATCCGACTGCCCTTGGTGGCCATGCCACCAGCCTATTTGTATGCCGTGCACAAGGGGCAGAGGTCACCGTCGCCTGGGGTGCCGGTCACCGCCTCGTCGCCGGGGAGACGCCCTAGCCTTGCGCGCGTGGGGAACCCGAAGCCGACCACCGCCCGCCTGCTGCCGCGCGCGCTGCTCGCCTGGCTGTGTGCCGCCCTGGTCCTCACCGGCTGCACGGCCGGCACGGCCGACCCCGGGGCGGCGACGGCGTCCCCGCCTCCGGCCGCGACCGCCAGCAGGCTGGTCGCCACGCCGCTGGTCATCGGCCACCGCGGCGCCCCCGGCTACCGGCCCGAGCACACGCTCGCGTCCTACGAGCTGGCCGCCCGGATGGGAGCGGACTACATCGAGCCCGACCTGGTCTCGACGAGGGACCACGTGCTCGTCGCGCGGCACGAGAACGAGATCTCCGGCACGACCGACGTGGCCCACCACCCGGAGTTCGCCTCCCTGCGCACCACCAAGGTGGTCGACGGGGTGCGCGAGACCGGCTGGTTCACCGAGGACTTCACCCTCGCCGAGCTCGAGACGCTGCACGCCCGGGAGCGGATCCCGGCGGTGCGGCCGCAGAACACCCGCTTCGACGACCGGTACCGCGTGCCGACCTTCGCCCAGGTCCTGGCCCTGCGCGCGCGGCTGTCGGCGGAGCTGCACCGCACCATCGGCATCGCGCCGGAGACCAAGCACCCCACCTACTTCCGCGGTCTGGGCCTCGACCTGGAGACGCCGCTGGTCGCCCAGCTGCGGGCCGCGGGGCTGGACCGCCCCACCGCGCCGGTGCTGGTGCAGTCCTTCGAGCTGACCAACCTGCGCCAGCTGCGCAGCCGCGACCACCTCAAGGCGCCGACCCTGCTGCTCACCGCCACCGGCGGCGCCCCGTGGGACCTCAAGGTCGCCGGGGACCCGCGCACGTTCGCCACGCTGACCAGCCCGGCGGGGCTGGCCTCGCTCAAGGGCGTGGTCAACGCGATCGGACCGGACAAGGCCCAGGTCATCCCGCGCCGCGACGGGGGCCTGGGTAGCCCCACGCACCCGGTCGCCGACGCGCACCGGGCCGGGCTGCTGGTGCTGCCGTACACGTTCCGCGCCGAGAACCAGTTCCTGCCGGCCGACCTGCGCCGGGGCAGCGCCCCCGACGCGCGGGGGGACGAGGTGTCCGAGGACCTGGCCTTCCTGCGCGCCGGCGTCGACGGCTTCTTCACCGACCAGGCCGACATCGGCGTCGCCGCCCGGCGGCAGCTCCTCGCGACCCCCTGACGCACCGGGGCAGAGCGCCCCGGACACGCGCAAGCCCGCGTTTCGTGCCCTTTTGGGGTCGAGAACGCGGGCCAAGGCTTGCCCGGTCGGGTGTCGGGGGGGCGGATGGGTGGGTGAGGTGCGCGGCATACCCCTCACGCGCGCCGGAGGGCGGCAGGGAGCCTGGTGCTCGCTGCCGCCCTCCGGGGTGTCCGGGCCGGTATGCCGACCGGTCAGGCGTCGCCGCCGGCGTTGCCGGAGGTGCCGGCCGTGATGTCGAGCAGGCGGTAGCGCTCGGCCGCCTCCCGCGCCACGGAGGCGTCGACCTCGCCGCGCCGGGCCAGCATCTGCAGGGTCCGCACCGCGAGGGACGGGCCGTCGATGTGGAAGTAGCGCCGCGCCGCCGGGCGGGTGTCGGAGAAGCCGAACCCGTCGGCGCCGAGGGAGGCGAAGTCACCCGGCACCCACTGCGCGATCTGGTCCTGCACGGCGCGCATGTAGTCGGACACGGCGATGACCGGGCCGGGCGCGTCCTGCAGGCGCTGCGTCACGTAGGGCACGCGCTGCTCGGCCTCGGGGTGCAGGAACGACTGCTCGTCGGCGGCCATGCCGTCGCGACGCAGCTCGCTCCACGAGGTCACCGACCAGACGTCGGCCACGACTCCCCAGTCGTTGCGCAACAGCTCCTGGGCCTCCAGGGCCCACGGCACACCCACGCCGGAGGCGAGCAGCTGGGCCCGCGGGGCCTGCTCGGCGCCCTCGGCGTTGCCGGGCTTGAGGAGGTACATGCCCTTGAGGATGCCCTCGGTGTCGACGTCCTCCGGCTCGGCCGGCTGCACGTAGGGCTCGTTGTAGACCGTGACGTAGTAGATGACGTCCTCGGGGGTGTCGCCGTACATGCGCCGCAGGCCGTCCTCGACGATCGTGGCGATCTCGTAGGCGTAGGCCGGGTCGTAGGAGACGACCGCCGGGTTGGTCGAGGCGATGAGCGGGCTGTGCCCGTCGGCGTGCTGCAGGCCCTCACCGGTGAGGGTGGTGCGGCCGGCGGTGGCGCCGATGAGGAAGCCTCGGGCCATCTGGTCGGCCGCCGCCCAGATCGAGTCGGCGGTCCGCTGGAAGCCGAACATCGAGTAGAAGACGTAGACCGGGACCATCGGCTCGCCGTGGGTGGCGTAGGCCGATCCCGCCGCGGTGAACGCCGCCACCGAGCCGCCCTCGTTGATGCCCACGTGCAGGATCTGGCCCTGCGGGGACTCCTTGTAGGCCAGCATCAGGTCGGCGTCGACCGAGGTGTAGTTCTGCCCGTGCGGGTTGTAGATCTTGGCCGTCGGGAAGAACGAGTCCATGCCGAAGGTGCGCGCCTCGTCGGGGATGATCGGCACCACGCGGCGGCCGAACTCCTTGTCGCGCATGAGCTCCTTGAGCAGGCGGACGAACGCCATCGTCGTGGCGATCTGCTGCTTGCCCGAGCCCTTCTTCACCGCCTCGTAGGCGGTGTGCTCCGGCAGCTTGAGCGCCTTGGGCTGCACCCGGCGGGTGGGGATGCCACCGCCGAGCTTCTGGCGGCGCTCGCGCAGGTACTGGACCGTCGGGTCGTCCTCGCCGGGGTGGTAGTACGGCGGGAGGTAGGGGTTGGCCTCGAGCTGCTCGTCGCTGATCGGGATGCGCAGGCTGTCGCGCAGGCCCTTCAGGTCGTCGAGGGTCAGCTTCTTCATCTGGTGCGTGGCGTTGCGGCCCGCGAAGTGCGTGCCCAGGCCGTAGCCCTTGATGGTCTTGGCCAGGATGACCGTCGGCTGGCCGTTGTGCTCCATGGCCGCCTTGTAGGCCGCGTAGACCTTGCGGTAGTCGTGGCCGCCGCGCTTGAGGTTCCAGATGTCCTGGTCGGTCATCCCGTCGACCATGGCCCGGGTGCGCGGGTCGCGGCCGAAGAAGTGCTCGCGGATGAACGCCCCGTCGTTGGCCCGGTAGGTCTGGTAGTCACCGTCGGGGGTGGTGTTCATCAGGTGCACGAGGGCGCCGTCGCGGTCGGCGGCCAGCAGCGGGTCCCACTCGCGGCCCCAGACGACCTTGATGACGTTCCAGCCGGCGCCGCGGAAGAACGCCTCGAGCTCCTGGATGATCTTGCCGTTGCCGCGGACCGGGCCGTCGAGGCGCTGCAGGTTGCTGTTGATGACGAAGGTGAGGTTGTCCAGCTCCTCACCGGCCGCGACCTGGAGCAGGCCGCGCGACTCGGGCTCGTCCATCTCGCCGTCGCCGAGGAACGCCCAGACGTGCTGCTGGCTGGTGTCCTTGATGCCGCGGTTGTGCAGGTACTTGTTGAACTGCGCCTGGTAGATCGCGTTCATCGGGCCCAGGCCCATGGACACCGTGGGGAACTCCCAGAAGTCCGGCATGAGCCGCGGGTGCGGGTAGGACGGCAGCGCCACCGGCTTGCCGTCGACGACGTGGGAGTGCTCCTGGCGGAAGCCGTCGAGCTGCTCCTCGGAGAGCCGGCCCTCGAGGAAGGCGCGGGCGTAGATGCCCGGGGAGCCGTGGCCCTGGATGAAGACCTGGTCGCCGCCACCCTCGTGGTCCTTGCCGCGGAAGAAGTGGTTGAAGCCCACTTCGTAGAGCGTCGCGGCCGAGGCGTAGGTCGAGATGTGGCCGCCGACGCCGATGTCGGGGCGCTGGGCGCGGTGCACCATGACCGCGGCGTTCCAGCGCAGGAACGCGCGGTAGCGGCGCTCCACCTCCTCGTCACCGGGGAACCACGGCTCGGCCTCGGGGGCGATCGTGTTGATGTAGTCGGTCGCCGTCAGCGACGGGACACCGATCTGGCGCTCACGCGCCCGCTCGAGGAGCTTGAGCATGACGTAGCGCGCACGGGTCCGCCCGCTCTCGTCGATCACCCCGTCCAGCGACTCGAGCCACTCCTGCGTCTCCTCGGGGTCGATGTCCGGGAGCTGACTGGGGATGCCGTTCAGGATCGGTCCGGCTTCCTCGCGTGCCACCACGCCTTGTCCTTTCTCGCACTGTCCGTCACTGGCGACGGTGACCCCGTCGGGGCCGCGCGCGGCCCTCAGTGACACCCCATCCTCCACCCGAACGCGGGCTTGGTCACATTCGGGTCCGGGACCTTGACACCTACCCGTCAGTAAGGCCCAGCCGCTCCGCCCCGGCGTAGACCGTCATCCGGGGGTCGCGCACGAAGCCGACCAGCGTCATCCCGGCCTCGGTGGCCAGCTCGACGGCCAGGCTTGAGGGCGCCGAGACGGCGGCCAGCACCGGCACCCCGGCCATGAGCGCCTTCTGGGTCAGCTCGAAGCTGGCCCGTCCGCTGACGGCCAGCACGTGCCCGGCCAGCGGAAGCCGTCCCTCGCGGGCCGCCCACCCGATTACCTTGTCGACGGCGTTGTGCCGGCCCACGTCCTCGCGCACAGCCAGCAGCTCGCCCTCCCCGGTGAACAGCCCCGCCGCGTGCAGCCCGCCGGTGCGGTCGAACACCTTCTGCTGCTCACGCAGCGCGGCGGGCAGGCCGGCCACGACGTCGGGAGAGAGGCGCAGCGGGTCCTGCGCCACGGCATACCGGCTCCTGGTGGTGATCGCGTCGATGCTGGCCTTGCCGCAGATGCCGCAGGAGCTGGTCGTGTAGAAGTCCCGGGCCGCGCTGGCTGGCGGCTGCTGCACGCCCTCGGCCAGGGTCACGTCGACGACGTTGTAGGTCGGGCGCCCGTCCTCACCCTCGTCGAGGCAGTGCATGAGGTGACGCACGTCGGAGGCCGCGCCGATGAGCCCCTCGGTGAGCAGGAAGCCGATCGCCAGGTCGAAGTCGTCGCCTGGCGTGCGCATCGTCACCGCCAGCGAGGTGCCGCCGACCCGGACCTCCAGCGGCTCCTCGACCGCGACCGTGTCGGGACGGGCGACCACGCGCGGCCCCTCCGGGCCGCCGAGGTCGATGCGGTGGGCCGGGGTGCGGCGGGTGACACGTCCCATGCGCCGACTGTATGCCGCGCCGTTCGGCATGCGGTCCACCCCGTCCCGGCGTACCGTCCGGCCCACGGGGCAAGGGGAGGTCCACCATGTCGGTGCTCGATCGGGAGCGCAGCGTCGCGCGCCCAGGCTTCAGCCGCTGGCTCATCCCGCCGGCGGCGCTCGCGGTCCACCTGTCCATCGGGCAGGTCTACGCGTTCAGCGTCTTCAAGACCTCGCTGGTGGCGCACTTCGGCACCGGGCAGACCCCGGTGGCGGCGATCTTCTCCATCGCCATCGTCATGCTCGGGCTGTCGGCGGCCTTCGGCGGGACGTGGGTGGAACGGCACGGCCCGCGGGCGGCGATGGTCGTGGCCGCGCTGTGCTGGAGTGCCGGGTTCCTCGTCGGGTCCCTGGGCATCGCCACCAGCCAGCTGTGGCTGCTCTACCTCGGCTACGGCGTCATCGGCGGCATCGGGCTGGGCATCGGCTACATCTCGCCGGTCTCGACGCTGATCAAGTGGTTCCCCGACCGGCCGGGGCTGGCCACCGGCATGGCGATCATGGGCTTCGGCGGCGGCGCGCTGATCGCGTCGCCGCTGTCCAACGCGCTGCTCGGGCACTTCGACGCGGGCTTCGACCCGACCGCCAAGGACGCGGTCGCCGACGGGCACGCCCTGGCGATGACCTTCCTCGTCCTCGGGGTGGCCTACCTGGTGCTCATGCTCTTCGGCGCGGCGTTGGTGCGGGTGCCGCCGGGCAGCGGCCACGGTGACGCGGGTGCGGTGCACGTGCCCGGCCACCGCGGCGCCCAGGTGCGGGCGGCGCAGGCGATCCGGACGCCGCAGTTCTGGCTGGTGTGGGTGGTGCTGCTCTGCAACGTCACCGCCGGCATCGGCATCCTCGAGCAGGCCGCGCCGATGATCCAGGACTTCTTCCGCTCCGGCGGTGCCTCCTCGGTGACCGCTGCCGCCGCCGGCGGGTTCGTCGGGCTGCTCAGCCTGGCCAACATGGCCGGGCGGTTCGTGTGGTCCTCCACCTCCGACTGGACCGGGCGCCGGCGGATCTACGTGGTCTACCTCGGTGTCGGCATCGTGATGTACGTCCTGCTGGCCACGGTCGGCACCTCCTCGACGGCGCTGTTCGTCGGCCTGGCGGCGGTCATCATCTCCTTCTACGGCGGTGGTTTCGCCACCGTGCCGGCCTACCTCAAGGACCTGTTCGGCACGCTCGAGGTGGGTGCCGTGCACGGCCGGCTGCTCACCGCCTGGTCGGCTGCGGGCGTCGCCGGACCGGTCATCGTCAACGGCATCCTCGACGCCTCGGGCAAGCCGGGCACCCTGACAGCCGCCGCCTACCGGCCGGCACTGCTGGTCATGGTCGGGGTGCTGGCCATCGGCTTCGTGGCCAACCTGCTGGTGCGCGACGTGGACCGGCGCCACTTCGACGAGTCCGTGGCCGGCGAGGCCGGCACCTTGCAGGAGGTCAGCGCATGAGCATCGACTCGCAGGCCCACCGGGCCACCCACGAGCCGGACCAGGGCACCCCGGTCGCCGCCGTCGTCGGCGCCTGGCTGGTCGTGGCCACCCCGCTGGCCTACGGGCTGTGGCAGACCCTGGTCAAGGCCGCCAAGCTCTTCACCGGCTGAGGAACTGCCGACCCCGTGTGCCTCGTCAGAGAGGTATGACCTCTCTCCGGATTCGCCCCCTGTGGAAGTGGCGGCTGGTCGGGGCCTGGGGAGTGCTGGTCCTCGTCCTGGCGGCCTGCGGCGGCGCCGGCACGACCGGTGCGCCCTCCGGCTCCTCCTCTGGCGCGACCACGCCGTTCACCCCCTCCACGTCCACCAGCTCACCGTCAGCCGGTCAGGAGACGACGATGACCGGACAGGTCATCGAGGGGGTCAAACCCGGCTGCGTGATCCTCCAGGTGCCCGACCGGCGCTACGCGCTCACCGGCGACCCCTCCCGGGGCCTCGCGGTGGGGACGCGTGTCCGCGTGCGCGGCACCGTGCGTCCGGACCTCGTGAGCCCGTGCGGGAGCACGACGTTCGTGGTCACCTCGGTGACCCACCTCTGAGTCCCTGGCCCGTGGTCGGTCGGCCCGGTCAGCGCTGACGGCTCAACGCTGAAGGCTCAGTGCTTCCCGCCCTTGGAGAGCGCCGCGAGGAAGCTCCAGCCGTTGGGGCTGCCCAGCCCCGTGACGTCGTCGTAGCCCGGCCGGGTGTAGATCGTCCCGGTCTGGTTGAACGTGCGCAGGCTGGTCACCGTGCCACCGGAGGCGTCGAAGCCGTTGGTGAAGTCGACCCGGACGACACCGTCCGTGACCGCCCGGCCGTGGTCGACGTCGCGGAACGCCGAGGACCCGCCGATCCGGTACAGCTTGGGGTTGAGGAAGCCGAGCGGGCGGCCGCGCAGCTGGTCGGCGAGGGCGGCGATCCCGGCGAACAGGGGGCTGGACAGGCTGGTCCCGCCGAGGCGGTACTCGTCATAGCGGATCGACCCGTCGGGGAAGCTCTGGCTCTGCCCGACCAGCATCCCGGTGTTGGGGTCGCCCACGAGGGCCAGGTCGGGGACCGCACGGTGCGGGCCCTGGCCGAAGAAGTCGCTGATCGACGTGGGCACGAGCTTGCGCTGGTAGCCCGGCTGGCGGAACAGCCGGCTGGTCCCGCCACCTCCGCCGTACAGGAAGGCCGGGGCGGAGGGTGACCACGCGCCGCTCGTCAGGACCGACTTCCCGGTGCCCCAGCCCTGCTCGAAGCCGTACCCGTTGGTCGAGGTGACCGCGAGCGACGTGCCGCCGACGGCCGTGACGAACGGGTCGGAGGCCTCGTAGTCGACCTGTCGGCTGCCGGTGTTGGCGACCTCGTCACCGTTGTCGCCGGAGGAGAACAGCATGCTGATGCCCTGGCCGGCGGCCTGCACGAAGGTCTGGTGCTGTGCCGCGACGTCCGCCTTGCTCGGGGGCTCCCCGACCGAGCCGTAGGAGTTGGTCACCACGTCGGCGAGGCCCTGGTCGACCACGAGGTTGACGGCCGCGTTGAGGTCCGTGGTGGCGCAGCTGGTGGCGCCGACGTAGAGCACGTCGGACTTCGGGGCGCCGACGTGGACCGCCTCGATGTCGAGGGTCTCCTCGGCATACCAGCCGCTGGCCCCGCAGGCGGCGATGTTGGTGAAGGTGCTGGAGACGAGCTGGTGCAGCTGCCCGCTCGCCCACGGGTGGGCGGGGTCGTGCCGCTGGGCGTAGGTCTGGGTGTCTGAGGCGACGAACTGGGAGGCGAAGGCGTCGACGACGGCGACGGTCACCCCGCTGCCGTCGGTGCCCTGGTCCACTGCACCCTGGACACCGTAGGCGCCGCGCAGCTGGGGCGGGGTGTAGCCGCACGGGGCGTAGGTCAACGGGTCAGCGAGGATCTGCGGGACCGCGGTGGCGGGCTTCTGGCCGTACCACGTCGAGCACGGCGGGGCGTTGTGGAACACCGGGTCCGGTGGCGGCAGCACCGTGGCCGGGCCGGCGCTTGTCGTGGCCGTCCGGTGCGTCTGTGGCCCCCCGACGTGGCGCGGGGTCATCAACGCGGAGGAGTCGAGCCCGCTGATCCCCAGCACCTTGCCCGACAGGTCCGCCGGGACGGAGACCGGCGTTGCGTTCGCCGTCACCCGTGTGCCGGAGCGGTTGTAGTCGCGCAGGTCGGTCTCGAAGGCGCGGTCGACCTGGGCCGTGGTCCCGGTGAACGAGAGGAACCGGTGGTTGGCCGAGTCGTCGGTGACGGAGAACCCGTTGGAGCGCAGCCACCCGGTGACGGCGGCTACCGTCGACGGCGCGGGGGCGAAGCGCGCCCGCCACTGTGCCGCCGTGAGGTAGTGCCCGTACTCCGGGCTGGCCGGATCGGAGACCGCCGTGGCCAGGGCGTCCGCCCCGGCCGGGTCCCGCAGGGGCAGCACGGCGCGGAACGTGTGCCGGGCCGTGGCGGGTGTCCGGCCCGCGGCCACCGCATGCGAGGTCCACGCGGGTGCGTCCTCCACGGTGTGGCGCGAGCCGTTCGCCTGCGCCGGGCCGGGCACGGCGAGTGCCAGCGCAAGGCACGTGGCCGCGCCGAGCACGCCTGACCGTCGGATCCTGAAGGTCATGAGCGGTCCCTCCCCACCATCGACCACGCCGAGCTGCCGGCGCAGTCGGAGCCTTGCGCATCCGGGAGGGATGCGCCTGAGGCGAACGACGGTGGTCGCCTGCGTCAGGATTCGTAGGTCCGTGCCACCCCACGCCCCCGGGACGCCACAACGGGCGGTTCCGAGCTCCCTAGTGGTGCCCGGAACCGCCCGCCTGGGGCCGTGCGTCAGTGTGTCCCGGCACCACCGTGCTGGCGGTGGCTGCCCTGCGCGGCGACCGCCGCGAGGAAGTTCACGCCGTTGGGGCTGCCGACACCGGTGACGTCGTCGTAGCCCTTGCGGGTGTAGATCGTGCCGGTCTGGTTCAGCGTCCGCAGACTGGTCCGGGTGCCGTCGGCCCCGTCGAAGCCGTTGACGTAGTCGACCCGAACGACGCCGTCGGTCACGGCCTGGCCGTGGTTGACGTCCCGGAACGCCGACGTGCCGGCGAGGCGGTAGAGGGTCGGGTTGAGGAAGCCCAGCGACCCGCCCTTGACCTGGTCGCCCACCGCGACGAGCCCAGCGAACAGCGGGCTGGCCAGGCTGGTGCCGCCGATGCGGTACTCGTCGTACTTCACCGAGCCGTCGGGGAACGTCTGGCTCTGGCCGACGAGCATGCCGGTGTTGGGGTCACCCAGCATCGCGACGTCGGGCACCGCGCGGTGCGGGCCCTCGCCGAAGTAGTTGGCGATGGACTCCGGCACGACGCCCTTCTGGTAGCCCGGCTGCTTGAACAGGTGGCTGGTGCCGCCGCCACCGCCATACAGGTATGCCGGCGGGTTGGGCACCCAGGAGCCGTTCGTGAGCGTGGACTTGCCGGTGCCCCAGCCCTGCTCGAAGCCGTAGCCGTTGGTGCGGGTCACCGCGAGCGCCGTGCCGCCCACAGCGGTGACGAACGGGTCGGAGGCCTCGTAGTCGACCTGTCGGCTGCCGGTGTTGGCCACCTCGTCGCCGGAGTCGCCGGAGGAGAACAGCATGCTGATGCCCTGGGCGGCCGCCTGCAGGAACGTCTGGTGCTCCTCGGCGACGTCGGCCCGGGAGGTCGGCTCGCCGGCGCTGCCGTAGGAGTTGGTGACCACCTGGGCCAGGCTGTTGTCGACGACGGTGTTCACCGCCGCGTTGAGGTCGGAGTTCTGGCAGCTGCTCGCCCCGACGTAGAGGATGTCGGCCTGCGGGGCGGTGGCGTGGACGGCCTCGACGTCGAGGGTCTCCTCGCCGTACCAGCCGCTGGCGCCGCACTCGTCGACGTAGCTGTAGCTGGCCGGGGTGGACTGGCTGAGCTGGTAGCCGCGCAGCGGGTGGCTGGGGTCGTGCCGCTTCGCGTAGGTCTGCGCGTCACCGAGGATGTACGGCGAGGCGTAGGCGTCCACCACCGCCACGGTCGCCCCGCGGCCGTCGTAGCCCTGCTTCAGCGCGCCGTCGACGCCGTAGGCGCCGCGCAGCTGGGTCGGGGTGTAGCCGCAGGGGGCGTAGGTCAGCGGGTCGGCCAGGATCTGCGGCACATCCGTCGCCGGCTTCTCCCCGTAGTAGCCCGAGCAGGGCCCGGCGTTGTGGAACACCGGGTCCGGCGGGGGCAGGACGTCGCCCGGTTGCGCGGCGGTCGCCCTCGCGGCGGTGTGGCGCCGGGTGGCCTCTGGACCGCCCGCGTGGTCCGGGGTCCGGCGCGCGGAGGCGTCGAGCCCCCCGATCCCGACGACGAGGCCGGACAGGGCGGCCGGCACGGACGCCGAGGTGGCGTTGGCCGAGACCGTCGAGCCCTGCTTGTCGTACTCCTTGAGATCGGTCGCGAACGCCTGCTCCGCCTGCGCGGTGGTGCCCGTGAACGAGACGAACCGGTGGTTGGCCGGCACGTCGGTGACGGCGAAGCCGTTGCTGCGCAACCAGCCGGTGACCGTGTCCACCGAGGCCTGGGTCGGGGCGAAGCGGGACCGCCACTCGGCGGCGCTGAGGTACTGGCCGTACTGCGCGCTCGACGGGTCGGAGACCGCGCCGGCGAGGGCCTCGGCCCCGGCCTCGTCGCGCAGCCCGAGCACGGCGGTGAACGTCTGGCGCGCAGTGGACGGGGTCTGGCCGACGGGGCGGGCGTGCGCCGTCCAGGACGGCGCCGCCTCCACGGTGTGCCGGGAGGTGTCGGCGTGTGCGAGCCCCGGCGTAGCCAGGGCAAGCGTCAGGCAGGTGGTGGAGCCGAGTACGACCCCACGCCGGTATCGGAAAGCCATGAAGAGGTCCTTCCCCCTGATGGGGCGCCCCCTGTGGACGCCTCTCGGAGTCTCACCCCGCAGGGGCAACCCCGCCACTCGGACACCACCTGCCCGTGGTGTCACTCCTTCTCGAGGCGGATGACCAGGCTCTTGGCCACGGGCGTGTTGCTCTTCTCGGCCACGTGGTCGGTGGCCATGAGCACGTTCGTCTCGGGGTAGTAGGCCGCCGCGCAGCCGGGCGCCGTCGGGTAGGCGATGACCCGGAACTGCTCGGCGCGCCGCTCGGTGCCGTCGTACTCGCTGACGATGGTGACCAGGTCACCCTGGTGCAGCCCCATCCGGTGCAGGTCCGTCGGGTTGACCAGGACCACGCGCCGCCCGCCGTGCACGCCGCGGTAGCTGTCGTCGTGGCCATAGACGGTGGTGTTGAACTGGTCGTGGCTGCGGATCGTCTGCAGCAGCAGCCGGCCCTCCGGCACCTCCAGCACCTGCACCGGGTTGACCACCAGCTGCGCGCGGCCGTCCTTCGTGTCGAACTCGCGGGAGTCACGCGGCTTGTGCGGCAGCAGGAACCCGCCGGGCTCGCGGACCCGGGTGTTGAAGTCCTCGAACCCCTTGACCACGTCGGCGATCCGGTCACGGACCGCGTCGTTGTCCTCGGCGAAGGTCGCCCACGGGATCTGGCCCACGTCCGGCACCAGTGCGCGGGCCAGGTCGGCGACGATCCGCACCTCGCTGTGGCAGTGCTCCGACGGTGGCGTCAGCGAGCCGGCCGAGAGGTGGACCTGGCTCTGGGAGTCCTCGACGCTGACCGCCTGGAGCCCGCGGGGGGTCTCGTCGCGGTCGGTGCGCCCCAGCGCGGGCAGGATCAGAGCCTCGCGGCCGGTCACGGTGTGCGAGCGGTTGAGCTTGGTCGAGACGTGGACGGTCAGGTCGCAGGCCGCGAGCCCCTCGTGCACCACCGGCGTGTCCGGCGTGGCCATGGCGAAGTTGCCGCCCATGCCGACGAACACCCGCAGCGACCTCTCGCGCAGCCGGCGCACGACGCCGACCGCGTCGAGGCCGTGCTCCCGCGGCGGCACGAACGCGAACTCCTTGGCCAGCTTGTCGAGGAACTCCGGGGGCATCTGCTCCCAGATGCCCATGGTCCGGTCGCCCTGGACGTTGGAGTGGCCCCGCACCGGGCACGGGCCGGCGCCCGGCTTGCCGATGTTGCCCTGCAGCAGCAGGACGTTGACGACCTCCTGGATGGTGGCCACCGCGTGCTGGTGCTGGGTCAGGCCCATCGCCCAGCACACGACGGTGGCCCGGGAGGCCATGAACCGCTCGGCGAGGGACTCGATGTCCTCACGCGCCAGGCCGGTCGCCCGCTCGGTCTGCTCCCAGTCGAGCGTGGCCAGCGAAGCCTTGTACGCGGCATACCCGGTCGTGCGTTCCTGCACGAAGTCGTGGTCGACGACCGAGCCGGGGTTGGCGTCCTCGGCCTGCAGCAGCAGGTGCGCGAGGGCCCGGAACAGCGCGTGGTCGCCGCCGAGGCGGATCTGCAGGAACTCGTCCGCGATGGCCGTGCCGGTGCCGAGGATGCCCTTGACGTTCTGCGGGTTGCGGAAGCGGATCAGCGCGGCCTCGGGCAGCGGGTTGACCGCCACGATGGTGGCGCCGTTCTTCTTGGCGTTCTCGAGGTGGGTCAGCATGCGCGGGGCGTTGGTGCCCGGGTTCTGCCCGCAGATGACGACCAGCTCGGCCTGCTCGAGGGAGTTGAGCGTCACCGCGCCCTTGCCGATCCCGATCTGCTCGGACATGGCGTGGCCGGAGGATTCGTGGCACATGTTGGAGCAGTCGGGCAGGTTGTTGGTGCCGTAGGCCCGCACCATGAGCTGGTACAGGAACGCCGCCTCGTTGCTGGTGCGGCCGCTGGTGTAGAACGCGGCGTCGTCGGGGGAGGGCAGGGCCCGCAGGTGGCGGGTGATGATCGCGTTGGCCTCGTCCCAGGAGACCGGCTCGTAGTGGGTGCCGCCCTCGGGCTTGTACATCGGCTCGGTCAACCGGCCCTGCTGGCCCAGCCACCACTCGCTCTGGGCGTGCAGTGCCGCGATGGGGTGACGGGCGAAGAACGCCCGGTCGACCCGGCGGGTGGTCGCCTCCCAGGCGACGGCCTTGGCCCCGCTCTCGCAGAACTCCGCCGTGTGCCGGTCCTCCGGGTCGGGGTCCGGCCAGGCGCACGACGGGCAGTCGAAACCCTTGTCCTGGTTGAGCTTGAGGAAGGTGCGCGCCGTGCGCGCGGCCCCCATCTGCTCCAGTCCCTGCTTGAAGGAGCTGGCGATGGCCGGCACCCCCGTCGCCCAGGTCTTCGGTGGGTGGACCTGGGGCTGCGCCTCTGGATCGACCATGGCCTGACTGTATGCCGCGCCGTCGCCTCCCGCAGGGGGTGCCCACCTGACCAGCGGATGGTCCGACCTGACCAGATCGGGACGAACTGCTTGCATGTTTCTGCTTGACCTAGTGGACTACGCAGGACAGAACATCTCGGTTCGCCGCTCGGCGGGGGACGTCAACAAGGAGGACACGACGGTGGGTGCGACCGCGGAAGCGGCGGCCACGAACGGCTCGGTCGCAAAGCTGGGGTTCGTCTCGGGGCAAGGAGTGCAGGAGTTCGGCTGGGACGAGGACGTCGACGACGAGCTGCGGCTCGCCATCGAGGCTGTCACCGGTGGCGAGCTCGAGGACGAGGAGTCGACCGACGTCGCCGACGCCGTCCTCCTGTGGTGGCGCGAGGAGGACGGGGACCTCGTCGACGCCCTGGTCGATGCGCTGACAAACCTGGCCGACCGGGGGTTCATCGTGCTGATGACCCCCAAGGCCGGGCGTGAGGGGCACGTCGACGCCAGCGATGTGGAGGAGGCCGCGCTCACGGCGGGGCTGCACACCTCGGGGACCGTCAACGCCTGCGCCGACTGGGCGGGCACGCGACTGGTCGCCCCGAAGTCGGCGCGCCGCTGACGGCTGGCACACTGGGCGCCATGAGCCCCTCGGACGTGCACGCCTTCCCGGTCGTGTCGGTGCCCCCTGCTGTCGGCGAGAGCGCACCCGACTTCCACCTCAAGGACCAGCACGGCCAGGTCGTGTCGCTCCAGGACTTCCACGGCAGCAGGAACGTCGTGCTGGTCTTCTACCCGTTCGCCTTCTCCGGCATCTGCACCGGTGAGCTGTGCGAGATCCGTGACAACCTCGCGGCCTTCCAGAACGAGCACGTCCAGGTGCTGGCGGTGTCGGTGGACCACATGTTCACGCAGCGGGCGTGGGCGGAGTCCCAGGGCTATGAGTTCCCGGTCCTGTCCGACTACTGGCCGCACGGCGAGGTGGCCCGGGCCTACGGCGTGTTCGAGGAGCAGGGGGGCTTCGCGCTGCGCGGCACCTTCCTCATCGACACCGACGGCATCGTGCGCTGGAGCCTCGTCAACAAGGTCGGCGAGGCGCGCGACTTCAGCGGCTACCACGCCGCACTCAAGACCCTGGTCCAGGCCTAGCGCCGGACCGGGTGGGGCCTGTAGCTCAGTTGGTAGAGCACCGCGTTTACACCGCGGGTGTCGTCGGTTCGAGACCGGCCGGGCCCACATGCAGGAGCTGACCCTCGCCGAGGTCGTCCACGCCCTCGACGGGCTCTACCCGCCGTCCACCGCGGCCTCGTGGGACCGCGTCGGCCTGGTGACCGGGGACCCCGAGCAGCCGGTGCGGCGCATCCACCTCGCCGTCGACGCGACGCTGGCCGTGGTCCAGGAGGCGCGGGACGCCGGTGCCGACCTGCTGGTCACGCACCACCCGCTGCTGCTGCGCGGGGTGCACAGCATCGCCACCACCACCGCCAAGGGCGCGACGGTCACGGCGCTGGTCGTCGGTGACGTCGCGCTCTACGTCGCGCACACCAACGCCGACGTCGCCACCCCAGGGGTCTGCGACGCGCTCGCGACCGCGATCGGTCTGCACGACCTCACCCCGCTGGCGCAGGTCGAGGGCCAGGCCCTTGGCCGGGTCGGTGAGCTGCCGGCCGAGGAGTCCCTCGGGGACTTCGCCCGGCGGCTGGCCGGGGCGCTCCCGGCCGCGCCTGGCGGCATCCGCGTGGCCGGTCCGGCGCAGGGCCGGGTCCGCCGGGTCGCGGTGGTCGGCGGCGCGGGCGACGACATGTTCGACGCGGTGCGGGCCAGCGGGGCCGACGTCTACGTCACCGCCGACCTGCGCCACCACCCCGTGCTGGAGGCCCGCGAGGAGGCCCGCGGGGGCACCCCCTACCTCGTCGACGCCGGGCACTGGGCCACCGAGTCGCTGTGGCTGGGCAGTGCCCGCGAGGAGTTGCTGCGCGCCCTCGGGGAGCGGGGCACTACGGTGGAGGTTCACATTTCCACACTGCGCACCGACCCCTGGGACTTCGTGGTCGGCGCCGAGTCGTCCGGAGGTACGTCCTGAAAGCCGACACCAGCCGTCAGTGGCGACTGCTCGACCTGCAGGCGCTGGACACGCGCCTCGACCAGATCGCGCACCGCAAGGCCACGCTCCCGGAGCTGAAGGAGCTGGCCGCACTGGAGGTGCAGACCGGCGCCCTGGACAGCGAGCTCGTCCGGGCCCGCACCGCGCACGGCGACGTGCAGCGTGAGGTGGCCAAGGCCGAGGCCGACGTGCAGCTCGTGCGTGACCGCGCCGCCCGTGACCAGGCCCGCCTGGACTCCGGGCAGGGCACGGCCAAGGACCTCCAGGCCCTCCAGCACGAGGTCGCCTCCCTGGCCCGCCGTCAGGGCGAGCTCGAGGACGTCGAGCTCGAGGTCATGGAGCGGGCCGAGGCCCTCGAGGCGCGCGTGCGCGAGCTCGAAGCCGCCCGCGCCGAGCTGACGGTCAAGGTCGACGCGCTGGAGGCAGCCCGGGACAAGGCGCTGGCCGACCTCGACGCCGAGGCCGCCCAGGTGAGCGCCAACCGCGCCAACGTCGTGCCCGGTGTCGGCGAGGACCTCGTCGCCCTCTACGAGAAGATCCGCGCCAACAGCGGCGGCGTCGGGGCCGCGGCCCTGCATCAGCGCCGCTGCGAGGGCTGCCGGCTCGAGCTCAACCAGGTCGACATCAACCGCATCGCCGCCGCGGCCGACGACGAGGTGCTGCGCTGCGAGGAGTGCCGTCGCATCCTCGTGCGCACCTCCGAGTCCGGCATCTGAGCCCGGTGGCGCGCAGGCTGGTCGTCGAGGCCGACGGCGGGTCCCGGGGCAACCCCGGAAACGCCGGCTACGGTGCCCTCGTCCGTGACGCGGCCACCGGTGCGGTGCTCGCCGAGCGGGCCGAGTCGGTCGGTATCGCCAGCAACAACGTCGCGGAGTACTCCGGGCTGGTCGCCGGCCTGCAGGCCGTCCTGGACCTCGAGCCCGGTGCGGCCGACGTCGAGGTGCGGATGGACTCCAAGCTCGTCATCGAGCAGATGGCGGGCCGCTGGAAGATCAAGCACGAAGACATGCGCCGGCTCGCGCTGGAGGCTCGTGACGTGGCCGCCCGGATCAGCGACGCCGGGGGCTCGGTGCGCTTCACCTGGGTGCCGCGCGCCGAGAACTCCGCCGCCGACAAGCTGGCCAACGCCGCGATGGACGGGGAGTCGATCAACCGGCAGGTGGGCGCCACGTCCACCGAGTCCGTCGCGGCGACCTCCGGGGAGTCCACCACCACCGCGCCGGACCTGGGCGTGCCGACCCGCCTGGTGCTGGTGCGCCACGGCGTCACCGACTTCACCGTCGCGGGCAAGCTTGACGGGCGCGGCGGCACCGACCCCGCGCTCAACGCCGCCGGCCAGGCGCAGGCCCGGGCCGCCGGGCGTGCCGTGGCCAACCTGGTGGGGCACGGCTCCGCCCGGCTGGTGACCTCCTCGCTGACCCGGGCGCGCCAGACCGGCGAGGCCATCGCCCGGACCCTGGGCATCGAGGCCGAGGTCGACGCCGACTGGGACGAGCAGTCCTTCGGCGACTGGGACGGCCGCAGCATGGGCCAGATCTCCGCCCGCTGGCCCGAGGAGCTGGGCCGGCTGCGGGGCGACCTCGACTACGCCCGCCCGGGCGGGGAGAGCCACGCGGCACTGGCCGAGCGGGTGCTCGCCGCCTACCGCCGGGCGGTCGAACCCGGCGGCGTGGTCGTCGTGGCGACCCACCGCAAGCCCATCCTCGTGGTGCTCACCGAGCTGCTCGGCATACCGCACGAGCGGATCTGGCGGCTGCTGACCGCACCCGGGTCGCTGTCCGCGGTCGAGGTGTGGGCCGACGGCGGCGCGTCGGTGGCGTTCGTCAACCACACCGCCCACCTGCGCCAGGGCTGAGCACGGGGGGCAGCTGTCCCACGTGCTGAGCCCGGCCATCCGCCATGCGGACGCCTGTGGCAGGGTGCGGCCATGGACGAGCGACTTGCCTACCGGGTCCTCACCGGACCGGACGACCGGGCCTTCTGCGAGCGGGTCAGCGCCGCGCTGGCCGAGGGCTACGAGCTGCACGGGCCGCCGGCCGTGACCTTCGACGGCCAGCGGGTCATCGTCGCCCAGGCCCTGGTCCTGCGCCGGGAGGGGGAGTGGCGGTGAGCTACGCCGGGGACGTCCCGCCGCAGGAGGCGTATGCCGCGCTGGAGTCCGACCCCGCGGCCGTCCTGGTGGACGTGCGCACCTCCGCGGAGTGGAGCTACGTCGGGCTGCCCGACCTGACCGGGCTCGGCAAGCGGGTGCTCCCGGTGGAGTGGCAGCGCTTCCCCGACGGCTCGGTCAACGAGCGCTTCCTGGACCAGCTGCGCGACGCCGGCGTCACCGAGGGCGCCCCGATCTACTTCCTGTGCCGCTCCGGGGTCCGGTCCGCGGCCGCCGCAGAGGCCGCGACGCGCGCGGGCCTCGGCCCGGCCTACAACGTGGCGGACGGGTTCGAGGGGCCGCTGGACGGTCACGGGCACCGCAGCGTGTCCGGCTGGAAGGTCGCCGGCCTGCCGTGGAGGCAAGGGTGAGCGAGCTGCGTCCGGACACCCTCGCGGTCCGGGGAGGGCTGGCCCGCAGCGGTTTCGAGGAGACCGCCGAGGCGCTCTACCTGACCTCCGGCTTCGTATACTCCAGCGCCGAGGAGGCCGAGGCGGCCTTCAAGGAGGAGGTCGACCGCTTCGTCTACTCCCGCTACGGCAACCCGACCGTGGCCATGTTCGAGGAGCGGATGCGGCTGCTGGAGGGCACCGAGGCCTGCTTCGCCACCGGCTCCGGCATGGCCGCCGTGTTCGTCGCGCTGGCCGCCCTCCTCGGCAAGGGCGACCGCGTGGTGGCGGCGCGCGGGCTGTTCGGCTCGTGCTTCGTGATCCTCGACGAGATCCTGCCGCGCTGGGGCGTGGAGACCGTCTTCGTCGACGGCCCGGACCTGGACCAGTGGCGCGAGGCGCTGGCGGTGCCGACGACGGCCGTGTTCTTCGAGTCGCCGAGCAACCCGATGCAGGAGCTGGTCGACGTCCGCGCGGTGTGCGAGCTCGCGCACGGCGCGGGCGCCCAGGTCGTCGTCGACAACGTGTTCGGCACGCCCGTCTTCTCCCGTCCGCTGGAGCAGGGCGCCGACGTCATCGTCTACTCGGCGACCAAGCACATCGACGGCCAGGGCCGCACCCTTGGCGGGGCCGTGCTGGGGACCGCGGAGTTCATCAACGGCCCGGTGCGCAACCTCATGCGCCACACCGGCCCGTCGATGTCCCCGTTCAACGCCTGGGTGCTGCTCAAGGGCCTGGAGACGCTGCGCCTGCGCGTGGAGCGGATGGCCGCCTCGGCGCTGGAGATCGCCCGGGCGCTCGAGGCGCACCCGCGGGTGTCCCGCGTCGTCTACCCCTGGCTGGAGTCGCACCCCCAGCACGAGCTCGCCCGGGCGCAGATGCTCGGCGGCGGCACGGTGGTCACGTTCGAGGTCGACGGCGGCAAGGACGAGGCGTTCGCGTTGATGAACGCCCTGCAGGTCATCGACATCTCCAACAACCTGGGCGACTCCAAGTCCCTCATCACCCACCCGGCGACGACGACGCACCGGCGTCTCGGCGAGGAGGCACGGCGACGGGTCGGCATCACTGACGGCGTGCTGCGCGTCTCGGTCGGGCTGGAGGACGTGCGCGACCTGGTCGACGACCTCGTGCAGGCGCTCCAGGCCTGACGCCAGGGCCCGGAGGAGGCAACGGCGTCGGCACCTGTGGCAGCACCGGTGCCGACGCAGGTGGGGCGGCTCAGGCCAGGCTGAGCGCCAGGACCGCCGCCGCCATGGTGGCCGCGGCGCACAGGGCCCCCTGCCAGGCGAACGTCCGGGTCGGGACGCTCACGCCGGCGCTGCGGCACCGCTCGCGCCACAGGATCGTCGCCAGGCTCGCCCACACGGTCACCAGCGGCCCGCAGTTGACGCCGATGAGCAGCGCCATGAGCCGGTGCGGCTCGGTGTCGGTGACCGACTCCAGGGCCAGGTAGGCCGGCAGGTTGTCGACCACGTTGGCCGAGGCGGCGCCCACGCCGGTGACCCGGGCCAGGGCCGGCAGGTCGGTGCCGCCGCCGACGGCCGAGGCGAGCAGGTCCTGCAGGCCGTGGCGCAGGGCGACGTCCACGACGACGAACAGCACGCACACGCCGGCGACGACGAGCCAGGGCACCTTCAGCTCGCGCAGCACCTTGGGCTGCCGGACCAGGGTGGTGCCGGCGAGCACGAGCGCGGCGACGGTGGCGGGGATGGCCGGGGTGATGCCGGTGACGAACGCGGGGCCGAGGGCCAGGCACACGCCGCCGGCGACGCCGAGCAGCACCCGGTCGTGCGGCTCCGGTGGGGCGTCGAGGGTGTAGCGCCCACGCAGCGCGCGCCGGTGCAGCAGGGCCAGGACGCAGACGGTGGCCAGGATCGCCGCGGCCGCCGGCAGGGCGGCCAGCCGGATGTATCCCGCGTGGCCGAGCCCCAGCGACTCGAACCGGTGCAGTGCGAGCAGGTTGGTCAGGTTGGACACCGGCAGCAGCAGTGAGGCGGTGTTGGCCAGCCAGACCGTGGTCATGGCGAAGGGCACCGGGCTGACGTCGAGCTGGCGGGCGACGGCGATGACCACCGGGGTGAGCAGCACCGCCGTGGTGTCCAGGCTCAGCACGACCGTCGCGCCCACCGACAGGGCCACGACGAGCAGCCACAGGGCCCAGGTGCGGTGCCGGCCGGCGCGGGCGGCCCAGTGGCCGGCGACGTCGAACACGCCTGCGGCCTCGGCGATCTCGGCCACGACGGTGATCGCGACGAGGAAGACGAGGACCGGCCCGACACGGGCGGCGAGGTCGGCCAGCTCGGCTCCGCTCATCTGGCGGTCGTCTCCAGCACCCAGGGCTGGCCGGCCCGCCTCGGCTCGTGCAGCGCGGTCTCGAAGTCCGCGGCGAGGACCTTCTCCAGGGCGGAGGGGGTGCGGGCGTCAACGCCGGCGACGCAGAGGGCGCGGGCCACCAGGCCCCGGGTGTGCTTGGCCATGTGCGTGGCGCCGGGCACCTTGACCTGCACCCAGCGGCGGGCGAGGTCGCCGCTGGGAGTCCAGGCGGCGGCATACGTGCTGGAGCGGCAGTCGACGATGACGCCGCGGCCGGCGGCGTCGGGGAGCACCCGGGCGAGGGGCTCGCGCCAGACCGAGGCGAGCGGGCCGAGGCCCTCGAGGTTGACCCCCATCGAGAGCCGGTAGGGGGCGACCTTGTCGCCGGGCCGGACCGCGCCGTAGAGGGCGGAGACGACCAGCAGCCAGCGCCGCGCACGGCGCAGGGCGGCGGCGTCCAGGGAGGCCAGGTCGAGCGCGTCGTAGAGGACCCCGGTGTAGAGGTCCGCGGCGGGCAGGGCCGGGGCGGTGGCCAGCCGGGTGTTGCGGGCGATGTCGTCGGCCAGGTTGGCGCTGACCCCCAGTGCCTCCGCCGCGTCCGGGCGGGCGCTGGCCCGGGCCACGGCGGCGGCCACCTGCTCGCGGGTGCCGGTCAGCTCGGGGAAGGAGAGGCGCTCCAGCCTGGTGGGTGCGCCGCGCGGGCGGCCGCGCTTGGACTCGGACGGCGGCAGCAGGATCAGCACGGGGGACAGCGTAGGAGGCGACACCGCTCGCCCTCGCTTCGGGCGCGCAGGCGGCCGCGCGTGCGTAGTGTGAGGGCCATGTCGATGCGCAGGATCACGCTCAGGCCGACCGACCGCGTCGAGGCCGCCGGGGTCGACGGGACCGAGCTGCGGGCGGCGTTCGACGCCGTCCGCGCCGAGCTGGACGTGCCGGCCGAGTTCCCCGCCGAGGTGCTGGCGGAGGCCGACGCCGCGGCGGCCGCGGTGCGGCTGCCGGAGCGGGACGCCACTGACGTCGCGTTCTTCACCATCGACCCACCGGGCTCCAAGGACCTCGACCAGGCCATGTGCCTCGAGCGCGCCGGCACCGGCTACCGCGTGCGCTACGCGATCGCCGACGTGCCGGCCTTCGTCGCCGCCGGGGGAGCCATCGACGCCGAGGCGCGCCGGCGCGGTCAGACGATCTACGCCCCCGACCGGCGCACCCCGCTGCACCCCGAGCGCATCGCGGAGGACGCCGCGAGCCTGCTCCCGGACCAGGACCGGCCGGCCTTCGTGTGGGACCTGCGCCTGGACGAGGACGGGGAGGAGGTCTCGGTCGAGGTCTACCGTGCCATGGTGCGCAGCCGTGAGCGGCTGGACTACGCCTCGGTGCAGCAGGCGGTCGACGCCGGGTCCGGCGGTGAGCGGCTGGCCCTGCTGCGCGAGGTCGGCGAGCGGCGGATCGCGCTGGAGCAGGGACGAGGCGGGGCCAGCCTGCCGCTGCCCGAGCAGGAGGTCACCGTCGACGAAGACGGCCGCTACCACCTGCGCTTCCGGCCGCCGATGGTGGTCGAGGACTGGAACGCCCAGATCTCCCTGATGACCGGCATGGCGGCCGCCGAGATGATGCTCCACGGCGACATCGGCATCCTGCGGACCATGCCCGAGCCTGACCACCAGGCAGTGGCCCGGTTCCACCGCCAGGCCCGGGCTCTCGGGGTGGTGTGGCCGGCGGAGTGGCTCTACGGCGAGTTCCTGCGCTCCCTGGACCGCAGCGACCCCCGCCAGCTCGCGCTGATCCACGAGGCGACGAGCCTGTTCCGCGGCGCCGGCTACACCCCGTTCGTGGGGGCCCTGCCCGAGGTCGGTATGCACGCCGCGGTGGCCGCGCCGTACGCCCACGTCACCGCACCGCTGCGCCGGCTCGTGGACCGGTTCGGGCTGCTGGTGTGCGAGGCGCTGTGCGCGGGGGCCGAGGTGCCGGGCTGGGTGCGCGAGGCCCTGCCGGCGCTGCCGAAGGCGATGGCCTCCTCCGACCAGCGGGCTGCCGCCGTCGAGCGCGCCTGCACCGACGCGGTCGAGGCCGCGGCGCTGCGCCACCGGATGGGGGAGATCTTCGACGCCGTCGTCGTCGACCTCAACGCGCACGGCGGCATGGTCCAGGTGGCCGACCCGGCCATCCTGGCGCCGTGCAGCGGCCGGGTGTCGCTGGGCGAGGCGCTGCAGGTGCGTCTCGTCGAGGCCGACATCGCCCGGCGCTCGGTGCGCTTCGAGCCCGTCTGACCCGAATCAGGTAGGCGGCCACCTGCAGCGTGCGGACCGCCGGTGCGCCATTGGGTGGAGGACTGCGCCGGTCTGCCAGAGCAGCGTGGGATGCGTCGGGTTGGACTTGCGACGAATGAGGGAAGCCATGGTGCACAGGAGGCTGGCGGCTCTGGCAGCGGCGACGGGGGTGGCGGCGGCGATGGTGCTGGGCGCCGCACCGGCACAGGCGTGGCCAGGGGACTCGACCGTCATGACGTACGGCGACGACGGGTGCGATGGTGACCAGCTCGCCACCATCTACGCCCTTGCCCCCAACGGTGAGTGGCTGTCGGGGAACTTCGGTCCGTGGGGTGGCTACGCCCTCACCTTCACGCATGTGCCCGCGCACGGTGAGTCGGTGCGCTTCGACGTCTTCTGCGGCACGACCGGCTACCACTCGACCCAACGCTGGGTGAACCGTCCGAACGTCGGGACCAGCCTGCACGTGGACCTCTAGCGCAGGCTGCCCGGCGGGCGCGGGATACGCGCCGCGGGCGCGGGAGTGTCCGGCGCGGCGGACTGATGGGTACCGTGGTGGGCTCCTGACGGTGATGGAGGCCCCATGGCAGAACCGGCACCCGGCACCACCTCGCGGCGCCAGCGCTACACCACGAGGGCGGTGCTCGTTGCCGTCGCCTTCGCCCTGGTGGCGGTGCCGTTCGCGCTGCTGGTCCTCCTGGTCGAGGACCGGTGGGGGCCGCTGTCCGAGGCTGACCTCGGCGCCCGGGACGGCCTGCACCGCTTCGCGTTGACGCAGCCGGCGTTCGTCTGGCTGATGCGCGCGTTCAGCGAGTCCGGGTCTGCGCTGGCGTGGCAGCTGGTGATGCTCGCCGTGGTGGTGTGGCTGCTCTGGCGCCGGTTGTGGCGGCTCGCGCTGTTCGTGGTCGTGACCACGGCCGTGTCCTCCCTGCTGAACACCGCGGTGAAGGCGATGGTGGACCGTCAGCGCCCCGTCGTGTCCCAGCCGTTCGTCCACGAGCCCGGGGCCAGCTTCCCCAGCGGGCACGCCCAGGCGGCTGTCGTCGGGTATGGCGTGCTGCTGCTCGTGTTCCTGCCGGTCCTCAAGGGGGTCTGGCGCCGGGTCGCGGTCACGGTGGCGGTCGTCATGGTCCTCGGCATCGGCTTCTCCCGCGTGGCCCTGGCCGCCCACTACGTCTCCGACGTGCTGGCCGGGTTCGTCCTCGGCGGAGCCTGGCTGGCTGCGATGGCCGCCCTGTTCAGCGCGTGGCGGGTGCAGCGCGGGCGCCCGGCGGTCCACCCGGAGCAGGGTCTGGCGCCGGAGGACAGCGAGCGGCTCAACCCCGCGGCCAGCGCACCGGTGCCACCGTCCCGGGAGTAGCCGGGAGAGCGCAGGGAGGTGCCCGTCCGACGGCGGGAGGCGCGCGGCATACCGCGTCCGGGGAAGCCGTTAGGATCGTCGGCGGATGAGTCGGTCAGACGGCCGCGTCGGTGCCCTTCGGGGCGCCGCCGAGGAACGTCCGGGCTCCACAGGGCAAGGTGGTGGCTAACGGCCACCCGGGGCGACCCGCGGGACAGTGCCACAGAGAGCAGACCGCCTCGGCGAACCACCCGGCTCCGGCCGGGCAGGCGCCGCGGTAAGGGTGAAACGGTGGTGTAAGAGACCACCAGCACGCCAGGTGACTGGCGTGGCTAGGTAAACCCCACCTGGAGCAAGGTCAGACAGGAAGTGTTCGAGGGCGGCCCGCCCGAGCTTCCGGGTAGACCGCTGGAGGTGTCCGGCAACGGGCACCCGAGATGGATGGCCGTCGCCCGCAGTGCCGGTAACGGCCGCGGTGCACAGAACCCGGCGTACCGACCGACTCATCCACCCCACCGTGAGGGCCGAGCCCGGTGGCGAACGACGCCGTCACGGACGTGACGCTGGTCTCAGGCCAAGGCTGTTTGCGCAGGTGACGGGCTTCCTGCGTGGAAGCAACCGTTGCCATGCTGAATACTCTGGCGGCGTATGACTTCCGCCACCGTCACCGACGCAGAGATCGCCGCCCGACCGAGGAGGCGACCACAAGCACGCTTCCGCAAGGACATCGAGGGGCTGCGGGCCGTCGCAGTCATACTCGTCGTTGCCTTCCACGCAGGGATCGGCTTCGTGGGCGGTGGCTTCGTCGGCGTCGACGTGTTCTTCGTCCTCTCCGGATTCCTCATCACCGGGCTGCTGGTGGACGAGGTCGGCCGCACCGGCAGCATCTCGCTACGCGGTTTCTATGCGCGACGTGTGCGTCGGCTGCTGCCCTTGTCGACGCTGGTCCTGGTTGCCACAGCGATCGCCTCGTTCCTTCTCGTGCCGCCGATCGACCGCAAGGGCATCGCCGGCGACCTCGTCGGTGCCGCTCTGTGGGGCGCCAACTGGCGGTTCGCCGCTGCCTCGACCCAGTACATGGCGGACACGGACAAGAGTCCTGTCCTTCACTACTGGTCTCTGAGCGTTGAGGAGCAGTTCTACGTCGTCTGGCCACTCCTGCTCCTGCTTCTGGTGTACACGCTGAGGTACTCGAAGCGGCGTGCGCCATTCGCGACGCGTCGTCGGGTTGCTGTGACGCTCGGGGTGGTGACGACGGGCTCGTTCGTTGCCTCCTGGCAGCTGACCGCGGCGGGGAGCCCGTTCGCGTACTTCGGTCTTCACACTCGTGCGTGGGAGCTCGGCATCGGCGCGGCTCTGGCGCTTGCGCGACCGGTCCTCGGGTTGTTGACGCGAAGGGCCGCTCTGGCCGGCTCGCTCGTGGGGCTCGGCATGGTGGTCGGCTCGGCGTTGCTGATGGACGAGACGACGCCCTTCCCCGGAACAGCGGCAGTGGTTCCCGTCCTGGGCGCTGCCCTGCTGGTCGCCGCTGGGGCAAGAGTGCCCGACGAGGGCATCTCGAAGCTGCTGTCCCACCCGGTCCCGCGTTACATCGGCCGGGTCTCCTACGCCTGGTACCTGTGGCATTGGCCGGTGCTCATACTCGTCAACGATCGCTGGGGCCAGACCGCGGCAGCTGATGGGACCAGCGCCCCGCATGCAAGCGGCCCGGTGGTGCTTGCGGCGGTTGTGGCCTCGTTCGGGCTTGCCGTTGCCAGTCACTACATCGTCGAGGAACCGGCCCGCCATGCCGCCTGGTTCCAGCGCTCCCGTGCGCGCTCCCTGCAACTCGGTGGTGGCCTCGTCTCTGTCTCCCTGGTGAGCGCCGCCTTGTTGGTGAGCTCAACTTCCCTGGCGTCGAACGAAGGAGGCGCCAGCAGCCTGGCGGCGTCGGCACGCGCAGACACGCCCACCAACTCTGCCTGCCATGCGGGTTTCAACGGCTCGGAAGTGCCGCCTGCGAGCGAGTGCCGAGTCGGCTCGGGACATGGCAAGCTCACCATCGCGGTCATCGGTGACTCGCACATGCAGGAGTGGCGACCCGCGCTGGACCGTGCCGTGAAGGAGCGCGGCTGGACGTACTACTACTTCGGCAAGAGCTCGTGCGATGTCAGCGATGTGCCTGTCTGGGTCGCGCAGCAGAAGAGCCGCTACCGGACGTGTGATGAGTGGCGCAACAAGATGCTCGACCGCGTGGCCTCCATCAAGGGACTCGATGCGATCGTGATCGGGAGGTGGATGGACTACCGCACGCTCGCCCTGAAACCTGACGGAAGTCGCGTGGACGTGGCCTCCATCGAGGACGTCTGGCGGGCCGGCTCCGCGCGTTCGTTTGCGCGCTTGCGCAAGGCGGCGCCTCGGATTGTCGTACTGCGTGACACGCCACGCCCGATGTCCGACGTGCCGGCGTGCCTGTCTCGCAACGGGGGCAGCGCGGCCGACGCGTGCTCGTTCGATCGACGAACCCGGACCCATCTGGACGCCCCCCTCGTCGCAGCGGAGAAGGCAGCTGCCCCGGCTGCAGTGCGCTTTGCCGACATGACGTCCGTGCTGTGCCCCACCGATCGGTGCCCGGTGACCACACCGCAGAACGTGGTCATCTACAGGGATGGGCACCACATCACGGCTCGGTACAGCGAGCTCGTGTGGCGGGAGTTCTCAGACGCGGTCGAACGCGCCATCCAGGGCCCCTGAACCCCGCCTGTCAGCGCTGAGGGAGTCGGCCACTCGCGCTGGGCTGGCTCCGTCGTGGAGTGGCCTGACGTGGTGGGGCGTCTCGATGCGGACCACAAGGCCGGCGCGGCTGGCCGGCTGTTCGGTCCCCGGCCTGCGCGGCGTCAGCGTGCGCCCGATCACAGTGACCCGACCCTGACAGGCCGCGGTGATGTTGTCGTGGCCGCCCTGCGTGTCGGCCCAGGACACGAGCTCCTCCGGCCGGGACGGCGATTGTCGGCGGTGCACAGAACCCGGCGTACCGACCGACTCATCCACCCCACCCCTCTGAGCTGCGGTCTCAGGATTCGGCCAGTGGCCGACTGGACGGCCTCACAGGCAGGGCGAGGTCTCCTGCGTAGGACCAGACACCCCACGACGGAGGGGTGCCCGCGAGCAGGAGTCCTTGTCCGGACACAGAGCCGCAGGTGAGGTGGTTGCCATCCCCGTCGGCCGGGTGGATGTTTCATGGAGGAAGCCGTGGCGACGAATGACTTCTGGTCATGCACCTGAAAGACCAGCTCGCGCCGTACGCCATCGCTGGGTAACGACTCGAGGAGCGGATCCATGGCCAGCCTGCAGCACTTCACCATCGCCACGGTCGCCGAGCAGAGCGGGGACTTCAGGCGTGTCCTGTGGACCGGGAAGCACACCCAGCTGGTGATCATGACCATCCCACCGGGCGGGGAGATCGGGCGGGAGACCCACCCGGACACCGACCAGATCCTGACGTTCGTCAGCGGAACCGCAGAAGCAGACGTGGCCGGCCAGGTCCGCCGCCTGGCCCAGGGCGACCTCGTGGTGGTCCCGGCCGGTACTCCCCACAACTTCCGCAACATCGGTGTCAACCCGCTCGTCCTGTACACCGTGTACGCGCCGCCGGCCCACGCCAGGGACGCCCTGCACGTCACCAAGGAGCAGGGGGAGGCCGCCGCAGCCGCGGGGGAGGACGAGCCACCCGTGGTCTGACCCGTGCCCGCCGGTGACGATCGGGCCCCGCACGCTCAGTCGTTGCCTGTCGTCAAGGCGAGCAGATCGCCGGGGCGTGGACTCCGGGATCGGGCTAGGTCCGCCAGCGGGCCCATGCTGCCTGCCTGGTGGTGCCCGAGAGGTCGGCCACCTGGCTCCAGGAGCCGTTGGCCGCCAGCGAGCGCGCCGCCTCAGCCAGGCACTGACCGACATGGGCGTTCATCGCCAGCAGCTCGGCGAAGGACTCCTGGCTGCCGCGGCTCGCCAGCGCGGAGAGAGCCTGGCGGGCCAGCTCGGCCAGCTCTGCCGCCGGCAGCTGTTCGAGGTCCGTCCGCTGACCCTGACCTGCCATGGCACCTTCCTGTTCAGCCCTGCCTGAGCTCGACGTCCGTGGTCTCGTCGGGGGCGTCGAACGTCCGCGTCCAGGTCTTTCCCGGCCAACGGTAGTCGACTCTGCCCTCGAGAGGCCGGTAGACGGCGGTGTAGAGCGTGCCGAAGCCTTCGGAGTACGAACGGCTGTGCAGCGGAGGGAGAAGGAAGGCCTCGGCCACCTCGTCCGGCTCGAGGGAACGCTTGAGGAGGTCGCCCAGGTGGCGGTGCCGTTCGACACTGCGGAACCGACGCGCGTGGTCAGGGTCCTCCGGTGTGCGCCCGCGGTGGTTCGTCGCCACGGGGGCCGGGGAGTGCTCCGGTGCGCGTCCGGGTGCGACGAAGGCAGTACCTGCCTCTCCCGTCGCGTCCGTCATGGTCAGGTTGTAGGCCATCGCGACCGGTATGCGGTCCAGGGCTGCACGCGCCTCGCGCACCGACCCGGCGACCTCCAGCAGGTAGCGGACCACCAGGGGGATCGCGAACCCCGGCGCCGACACGGGGACGCCGCCGAAGGCCAGCGACACGACGAGCCGTCCTCGTTTCATACCGTCCAGCAGTCCCCACAGGCAGTCGCTGGTGCCGATCACCTTCCGGCCGGTGAAGGCGCTGGAGAGGACGACCTGCTCGAACAGGTGGGGGCTGTAGTCGTAGTTGCGCACGAGGGCGGGGGACTCGCCGGTCACGACGGCCTGGGAGCACCCCGGCAGGAAGGCCGGGAGGTCCCACTGCGTCAGCATCCGTGCAGCGGTTTCGTCGCCTCCCGCGAGCGAAAGCATCGCCTCCCATGTGGGGACCAGCTCAGGCAGGTGCCGGGTCAGGTGGGACCGGGCAGTCGCGAGGTCGGGCCGCGTCTGGGAACCCTCACGCAGATACCAAGCCCGGTATGCCGGCCAGGTCGCCTCGAACAGCGCTTGCCAGCGAGGGCCCGGGGTGGCCTCCTTCAGGCTGTGCAGCGTCATCGGGAACGTCCCGTCTCGATGCCACGCTCGAGATCCTCCGCGGAGAGGGACTCCAGGCGAAAGGGGCCATCGGTGACTACCGACCCCTGCACGCCATGGACCAGGCGGTGCAGGACTTCCGGCCGGACCTCATCATCATCTCCACCCATCCGGAGGAGCGGTCCGTCTGGCTGAGCCAGGACATCGTCGAGAGGGCGAGGAGGAAGTACTCGGTCCCTGTACGGCACGTGGTTTCGTTCGTGCCAGCCGAGATCTTCGGGGCGTGAGCCTCAGGGACTCACCCGCTCGGACGCCGTGTCCGACGCCCTGAGGTTGGCCCGCTGGGCACGTTGCACGGCTCGCCGTTCGCGTTCACTGGACACGGTCGTCCGGTATGGCTTGAGCGGTGCCGAGGCGAGCGAATCGAGAAACACCGACGCCCATCGCTGCACGTCGTGGTGGGCGACCTGCCTGCGCAGCGCCTTCATCCGGCGCCGCCGATCGTCCTCAGGCGCCGTGACCGCGCTCATGATGGTCTGCTTCAGGCCCTCGATGTCGTGCGGGTTGCAGGTGAAGGCCTGGTGCAGCTCGTGCCAGGCGCCGGTGAACTCCGACAGCACCAGGGCGCCACGCAGGTCGTGCCTGCAGGTGACGTACTCCTTGGCCACGAGGTTCATGCCGTCACGCAGCGGGGTGACGAGCATGATGTCCGCGGCGAGGAACATGGCCACCATCTCGGCCCGCGGATAGGAGTGGTGCAGGTAGTGGACGGCGTCCGAGCCGAGCACGGAGTACTCGCCGTTGATCCGGCCGACGGTGCGCTCCACCTCCTCGCGCAGCAGACGGTAGGGGCCCACGCGTTCGCGGCTCGGCAGGGCCAGCTGGACAAAGGTGACCGTGGGCGGGCTGATGGCGCCATCCTGCAGCAGCTCCTCGTAGGCCTTCAGCCTGTGCCGGATTCCCTTGGTGTAGTCGAGCCGGTCGACACCCAGCATGAGGACCTCCGGGTTGCCGAGCGACGCCCGGATCTGCTCGGCGCGGGCGCCGATACCAGGGGTGCGCGCGAGGGCGTCGAGTCCCTTGAAGTCCACCGAGATCGGTATGGCGCTGGCCCGTACCGTCCTTGGTGGTTGTCCTGCTGCTGAAGCGAAGGTGACCGTGTCGCCCTTGATGGACATGCCCAGCAGCCGTCGGCAGGCCCGCAGGAAGTTCTCGGCATCCGCGGTCTGCTGGAAACCCAGGAAGTCGGCGCCCAGCAACCCCTCCACCAGGGACCGGCGCCACGGCAGCTGCGCGAAGAGCTCGACCGGCGGGAAGGGGATGTGGTTGAACCACCCGATGCGCAGGTCGGGGCGCAGAGCACGGACCATCGCGGGCACCAGCTGGAGCTGGTAGTCGTGAACCCAGACGGTGGCACCCGGCGACGCCACCTGGACGATCGCGCGGGCGAATCGAAGGTTGACCGAACGGTAGCTGTTCCACCAGTTGCGGTGGAAGGACGCCTGCACGATGACATCGTGGTAGAGAGGCCACAGCGTCCCGTTGCTGAAGCCCTCGTAGTAGTCCTTGACCTCCGCGAGCGACAGGCTCACCGGGTAAAGACAGACCCCATCGTCATGGAACGGTTCGAGCGCCAGCTCCGGCTCACCGGCCCACCCGACCCACGCCGCGGCACGGTCCCGCATGACGGGCTCCATGGCGGTGACCAGACCCCCCGGGCTCCGTTGCCACGAGGGGGCACCGTCCGGACCGACAACGCGGTCGACGGGGAGACGGTTGGCGGCAACCACCATTCCGAACGTCGGCCCTGCTCCGGTCACGAGACATCAGCTCCCGCCTGGACGGTGAAACCGCAAACGCGCGCCCCGCTCAGCCCTGCGGGCCGGGTGAGCGACCTCCGGACGGTGCGGGTTCGGCGGCGGGGTGGCCGTTGCTGACCGGGGCTGTGGTGGCCGGCGTCACCATCTCCGCGGATGTCACCGCCTCGGAAGCCACAGCGGCCGCGGCGCGTGCCCGGTCTGCCGGGGTGACGGCATGGTCCAGGAACCGCAACAGCTCCACGGGGAACGGCATCACCAGCGTGCTGTTCTTCTCCGCGGCCACCTCCACGACGGTCTGCAGAAGCCGGAGCTGCAGCGCTGCTGGGTCAGCAGCCATGGCCGCCGCCGCCTGTGCCAGCTTCTTGGAGGCCTGGTACTCACCGTCGGCGGCGATCACCCGGGCGCGTCGCTCGCGCTCGGCCTCGGCCTGCCGCGACATCGACCGCTTCATCGCGTCCGGAAGGGAGACGTCCTTGACCTCGACCCGCATGACCTTGACGCCCCAGGGCTTTTCGGTTGGCGCGTCGATGATCGAGGTCAGCTCGGCGTTGAGCTTCTCCCGGTTGGACAGCAGTTCGTCGAGGTCGGCCCGGCCGATGACCGCTCGCATCGAGGTCTGCGACACCTGGGAGATGGCGTACTCGTAGTCGCGCACGTTGACCAGCGCCTTGACCGGGTCGACCACCTGGAAGTAGACGACGGCGTCGACCCGGACCGACACGTTGTCGCGGGTGATGCAGTCCTGTGCGGGCACCCCGAGTGTCGTGATCTGCAGGTTCGCCTTCTTCAGGCGCTCGACCACCGGCACGATCACGGCGAGCCCGGGCCCACGCACGTGCTCCCGGACACGGCCGAAGCGGAAGACGACTCCCCGTTCGTACTGCTGGACCACCCGAAGGGCGAACAAGGCCCACAACACCACGACCACGACGAGAGCGATGAGGATGGCGATGATGGTGCTCATGGCGACGGTCCGTCCCTGGCCGTGCGGGCCAGCCGATGCAGTGCGCCGGGGGCGACGAAGGCGGAGCGTCCTCGTGAGGGGGTCCTCGGTGGTTCAACTCTACGCCTGGTCGAACTGAGGGGCTCCGGGCGCACGCGCCGGCCACCGGGGCCTTCGGGGTCCATGTCACCTCCTGGTGAAGACCCGGACGTAGTCGACGCTCACGGTCTGCGGCACCAGGACCGGAGGAGAGATCGTGCTCGACACGGCGAGGTTGAGGATCAGGTAGTGGGGGTGCGTCGCGGGCTGGGCCACGGACCCCTGGGACACCCCGTCGTAGTAGAAGGTCATCGACCCGGGCTCCCAGTCGACGCCGAACGTGTGCCACCCGGTCGCGGTGTGCGGCATGGAGTTGTGCCACGCGGACGTGAGGTTGGTGACCTCGTGGTGGTAGTGGTCCCAGCTGTAGTGCCACTGGACGTCGCTGCCCAGGCACTCCATGACGTCGATCTCCTCGATCGGGGCACCCTCGTTGCCGTTGACCCAGAACGCCGGCCAGTTCGTGCAGGCCCCGAACACGTCACTCGCCGGCAGGAACATGCGCGCTTCGGCGTAGCCGTAGGTGAACTGGAACGTCCTCGCCGTCTCGACCAGTCCAGAGGCGTACTGCCACTTCAGGCAGGGGCGCTTGACCGCGGTCAGGTGCAACGCGCCGCCGGACTCGGTGACCTGACGCGGGTCGTAGCAGGACAGCTCCGCCGTGTTGACCGGCTTGGTGACCGAGGAGTTGGAGGCACCGCCCCAGTTCGGTTGCCACTTGCCCAGGTCGACGCTGCTGCCGTCGAACTCGTCGGCCCAGTGGAGCGCCCAGGTGCCGGACGGGCCATGCGGCGCTGGGGTGCTCGGCGGTGCCACGGCCGCCCGTGGAGTGTTCGGGTGGCTGCAGCTCGCCGCGGCGGTCACCAGTACGGCGGCGACGACCAGGTGCGCGAGCCTCCTCATTGCTGGGTGACCCCCTTCCGCCGGCGTCATGGCCCCCGACCAGCATCGGTCCCCGGGCTGAGCGCTGCCTGAGGTCCGGACCGGTCAGGCCACACTCTCGTGCCCTGGCCGGCCACGTCGCCTCATCCGTCGGGGATGCCGCGGGCGGACGGGGTGCTCCGGCCCCGACCGGTGCCCCGCGGCGCGCCGACGAGCCGGCTCGGCCGTTCGGTCGTGGCGAGGGAGCACGATGAGCAGGTGCCCCTGTCGCGTGGAAGCGCGTTCCCGAGGGGGATGACCACCCTGACCTCGCGATGGAGGGGGACCGCCGGTGACCTTCATGCTCCTGTCCGTGGTCTGCCTGGCCGGGATCGCCGGGCCGTTGCTGGCGATCTCCCACCGGTGGGGCCTGCCCGTCGTCGTCGGCGAGCTGCTGGTCGGCGTCCTGCTCGGGCCGATGGTGCTGGGGGCCGCGCGGGCCACCGAGCCCACCTTCGCGTTCCTGGCCGAGATCGGGTTCGCGCTGGTGATGTTCGTCGCCGGCTCCCACGTCCCCATCGGCGACTCCCGGCTGCGGGCGGCCTTGCCGAAGGGGCTGCTCCGGGCCGCCCTGGTCGGGGTTGCCTCCGTCCCGGTCGCCATCATGCTCGCGCAGGTCTTCGGGACCGGCCACGCCGTGTTGTATGCCGTCTTGCTGGCATCGTCCTCGGCGGCCCTGATCCTGCCGATCATCGATGCCCTCCGCCTGTCCGGCGGCCCGGTGCTGGAGCTGCTGCCCCAGGTGGCCGTCGCCGACGCCGTCTGCATCGTCGCGGTCCCGCTGGCCATCGACCCCGCCCGCGCCGGTCGGGCCGCCCTCGGTGCGCTGGCGGTGGTCGGGTGCGCCGTCGTGCTGTTCGTGGTGCTGCGGGCGACCGAGCGGCGCGGCTGGCGGCACGACGTGCACCGCCTGTCCGAGCGGCGCAAGTTCGCCCTCGAGCTGCGGATCAACCTGGCCATCCTCTTCGGCCTCGCCGCCGTCGCCCAGACCACGCGGGTCTCGATCATGCTGGCCGGCTTCACCTTCGGGCTGGCGGTGGCCGCCATCGGCGAGCCACGCCGCCTGGCCCGTCAGCTGTTCGCGGTCACCGAGGGCTTCTTCGGCCCGCTCTTCTTCATCTGGCTCGGCGCCTCCCTCGACCTGCGCGCCCTCGGCCAGCACCCTGCCCTCATCGGGCTCGGCGTGGCCCTGGGGGTCGGAGCCCTCGCCACCCACCTGGTGCCCCGGCTGGCCGGGCAGCCGACCACTCTCGGCGCCCTGGCCTGCGCTCAGCTCGGTGTCCCGGTTGCGGCCGCGGCCCTGGGGGTGCAGTCACACCTGCTGGCCGCGGGGGAACCGACCGCCCTCGTCCTCGGTGCCCTCGTGACGATCGCGGTGGCCGCCGTGGCAGGTTCCCTCGCCGCCAGGAGCCGGGACACCGCGGCCGCCGCCGACAGCTCCCGCAGCTGAGGCCTGCCCTGTCCGCCGACTCGGTCATCGCGACCGCAGCCCGGCTGCCCGGTCGGCGGGCACGCTGAGATCCCCTGGCGCGGTCAGACGGGCGCGCCCTCCAGGTGCGACTTGAGCCCCGCGAGGGTGCTGGCGACCAGGCCGCGGATGACCCGGGAGCGGATGAACCCCGGCAGCGGGAGGTTGTGGTGGATCGTCAGCGCGTAGGTCACCTGGACGCGCCCGGATCCCAGCGGGGTCAGGGTGTAGAGGCCCTCCTGCCCGGTCTGCAGCACCCCGGAGAGCATCGTCCAGCTCATCGCGTCGTCGGTGTGCTCGTAGGAGAGCGTGTAGCGGTCGGTGCCGACCGTGGCCCTGGCCTTGAACCGAGCGGTCCGGGGCAGCCCGGTGTCGAAGGTCGAGAGAACCTCGGCCTCCAGGATCTCGGGGATCCACTCCGGCTGGCTGGCGACGTCACGGATCGTGGCGAGCACGTCCTCGAACGCCGCGTCGATCTCGACGCTCTGGGTGGAGCTGTCGGTCGGCATCCTGCCCCTCCTGTCCTGCCCGAGCGCGCCGGGTGAGCCGGCCGTTCAGGCGGTCCGCGCCACGCTGATGAGGTCGGCGACCTCGCGTTCCACGGCGTGCAGCAGCTTCTCCGGCTCGCGGACGCGGTCGGCGTCGGCCATGAACCCCACCCGCAGCGTGTCCGCGTAGGTGAAGATGCTGACGCCCAGCGTCTGGCGACCCGACCCGGGCACCCAGCCGAGGGCCCCGGAGATCCGGACGCCGCAGAGGTAACGCACGCTGGCCGGGCCGGCGACGTTGGTCGTCACGCCGATCACCTTGTCCGCGAAGAAGTTGACGACGTAGTGCTCGAGCTGGCGCGTCGTCCGCCCGATCGCGGTGATCAGCCCGAACGTCACGGTCGCCTCGGGGGACCGCTTGAGCCAGTCCATCCGCCGCTTGGTCTCGGCCAGGCGCTCCAGCGGGGGCTGGATGCTGGAGGGGAAGGTGAAGAACACCAGGGCGAACTTGTTGCCCAGCTCGCGCGGCAGCGGCTGGTCGAGCCGCCGGATGTTGACCGGCACCATCGTGGGCAGGTCGGCCGGGACCGCGCCGTGGTCGAGCTGGTAGCGGCACAGGGCGCCGGCGACGGCGCTGAGCAGGACGTCGTTGAGGGTGGCCCCGGCCAGCCGCCCGACGTGCTTGAGGTCGGCCAGCGGCCAGGGCTGGGACCACACCGCCCGCTTGTGGATGCCGGGCGTGCCGCTGAGCGGGTTGTCGGGAGTGCTGGTCAGCAGGAGGTCGTCGAACACCTGACCGGTGCGCAGCACCTGGGCCACGGCGCCGGCGACGCCCGAGGGGGTGGTCAGGGCGAGTATGCCGGTCATCGCCTGCCTGGTCAGCCCGGCTCCCGCGCGGGTGGCGGACAGCGCGGAGTCCACGAGGCCGGCCAGGCCCCCGGGCCGCGGCGGTGCGAGGGCACCCTCTGCCTCGCCGAGGTCATCGTCCGGGGCCTCGTCGGTGAGCGAGAGCATCACCTGGGTCAGCGCGATTCCGTCGGCCAGGGCGTGGTGGAACCGGCAGAGGAGCGCGGCCCCGGAGCCGTAGCCGTCGACGAGGTGGATCTGCCACAGCGGGTGGGCGCGGTCGAGCGGCACGTGCAGGTGCTGCTCCAGCAGGCGCTGCAGGGCCGCGTCGTCACCCGGCCGCGGCAGCCTCACGCGGTGCACGTGCCGCTCCAGCGAGAAGTCCGGGTCGTCCTCCCAGTGCGGCAGGCCCAGCGGTGTCCGCGGCGGCACGGGGCGCTGGTGGAAGACGGGGAACCGCTCGACCATGCGCCGGCGCACCACGTCGACGAGCCGGTCCCAGTCGGGGGCTGCGTCGAGGAACATCACCGACTCGATGACCATGAGGTTGTTCGGCCGGTCCATGTTCAGCCAGATGGTGTCGACTGGCCCGATGCGTCTGCGCTCGCTCATGGGGCCGCACCACCCGACCCGTAGTAGCCCTGCCGCAGCAGGTCGGTGATCTCCTGGACGAGCGGCATGCGCGGGTTGGTCCGGTTGCTGAGGTCCTGGAACGCGGTCATCGCCAGGTCGGGCAGCGCCGCCAGGAACTCCTGCTCCGCAACGCCCGCGTCCTGGAGGGTGCGCGGCATACCGAGCGTGTCGAGCAGGTCGTCGACCGCCTGGAACAGGCGGCGCCGGCTCTCCTCGGCGCCGCGCCCGCCGAAGATGACCCGGCCGAGCTGGGCGTACTTCTCGGGCGCGACGTAGGCCGAGTAGCCCGGCGCCGGCATGAACTTGCTGGGCAGCGCGGCGTTGTAGGCCAGCACGTGGGGCAGGAAGACGCCGTTGGCGCGGCCGTGGGCCAGGTGGAAGTGTGCGCCCACGGCGTGGGCGAGGGCGTGGTTGGTGCCGACGAAGGCGTTGGAGAAGGCCAGCCCCGCCAGCGTCGCGGCGTTGGCCATGTCGGTGCGCGCCTGCAGGTCGCCGGGGTCGGCGTGCACCCGGGGCAGGGCCTCGAAGATGAGTCGCGCGGCCTGCACGCAGAAGGCGTCGGTGTACGGCGAGGCGAACACCGACACCACCGCCTCGAGGGCGTGGGTGAGGGCGTCGACCCCGCTGTCCAGCGTCACCGCGTCGGGCATCGACAGGGTCAGCGTCGGGTCGACGATGGCCAGGTCCGGCACGAGGCTGTAGTCGACGAGCGTCTCCTTGCGGCCGTCGACCGTGACCACCGCGGCCGGTGACACCTCCGACCCGGTCCCGGACGTGGTGGGCAGTGCGACCAGCTGGACCGTGTGCGCGTCCGGGGGGTACTCGGCCACGCGCTTGCGGGGGTCGAGGAACGGCAGGGTCAGGTCGGCCAGGCGCAGCTCGGGGTGCTCGTGGAACAGGCGCATGGCCTTGGCGGCGTCGATGACCGAGCCGCCGCCGACGGCCACGACCAGGTCGGGCCGGGCCCGCCGCAACAGCTCGACGCCGCGACGGATGGTGGCCTCGTCGGGCTCGGGCGTGACGTCGCTGAACACCTGGACGTGCGAGGCCCGCAGCGTGCTGCGCACCAGGGCCACCACGCCCCGGTCCTCGCTCGGCCCGTCGGTGACGATGACCGCGCTGTCGGTCTCGACGTCGCGCAGGTTCTCGAGCGCACCGGCGTTGAAGTAGGTGTTCGCCGGCACCCGGAACCACTGCGGCGGGGTGCGACGGCGCGAGACGGTCTTGATGTTGAGCAGCTGCAGGTAGTTGACGTTCTCGGTGGTGCTCGACCCGCCCCACGTCCCGCACCCGAGGGAGAAGGTCGGCGTCAGGTTGTTGTAGACCCCGCCCAGGGCACCGACGGCGGTCGGCGCGTTGACCAGGATCCGGCCGGTGCGCACCGCCCGGCTGTAGGCGTCGACGACGGCGTCCTCGCGGGCGTAGATGGCCGACGTGTGCCCGAGACCGCCGTGCTCGGTGACCAGCACCGCGGTGTCGATGGCGTGCCGCTCGTCCCTGGCGCGCACCACGCCGAGCACGGGCATGAGCTTCTCCTGCACCAGCGGGTGCCTGCCCAGCTCGGCGAGGTCGGCCGGCAGGGGCGCGAGCAGGACCTTCGTGGCCGGGGCGACACGGAAGCCGGCCCGCCGCGCCAGCTCCGGGGCCAGCTGGCCCAGCGCGGCGAGGTTGGCCCGGTCACCGACGCCGAACGCGAACGTCGCGAGCTGCTCCTCCTCGGCGGGGGTGAGCAGGTGCGCGCCCATTCGCTCGAACTCGGCGATCGTCTCGTCGTAGATCTCGTCGTCGATGATGCAGGTCTGCTCAGCCGGGCAGATCACCGAGGCGTCGAAGGTCTTGGAGATCAGGATGTCGACCACCGCCCCCTTCACGTCGGCGGTGCGGTGCAGGTAGACCGGCGCGTTGCCGGGCCCGACGCTCAGGCCCGGCTTGCCCGCGGCGTTGGCGAGGGCGACGATCTTCTGCCCGCCCGTGACCCAGATGAAGTCGACCTGCGGGTGCGTGAACAGGTAGTGGGTGACCCGGTGCTCGGGGTCGGGGAGCACCTGAAGGGCACCGGGCGGCATACCGGCCTCCTCGGCGGCCCGCCGCAGGATCTCGACGCTGCGCTCGCAGCAGCGGGTCGCGAACGGCGAGGGCCGGAACACGATGGCGTTGCGGGTCTTGGCCGCCACGATCGCCTTGTAGAGCACCGTCGACGTCGGGTTGGTGACGGGCGTGATCGCCAGGACCACCCCGATCGGCTCGGCGACCCGCACGATGTTGCGCTCGACGTCCTCGTCGACGACCCCGACCGACCTCTTGCCGCGCAGGTAGTCGTGGAGGAACTCCGTCGCGACGTAGTTCTTGACCACCTTGTCCTCGAAGACGCCGAAGCCGGTCTCCTCGACGGCCAGGCGGGCCAGCTCGGTGGCCGCCCTCACCCCCGCGCGCACCATCGCCTCGACGATCCGGTCCACCTGCTCCTGGTCGAGCTCGCGGAAGGCCCGGGCAGCCTGCGCGGCGCGCTCGACGGCGACGTCGACCGTGGCCCGGCGAGTGCCGTCCAGCGCCTCGGTGTCCGTGGAGGGTTGGGTGCCCGTGGAGTCGTGCACGGGGGCCTTCGGCGTCACTGTCCTCGTCGATGCCATCGTCGCTTCCCTTGGACGGTTGCCTCGGCACCCACCGTGCCCGGGCAGGCGTGGGCCTGGAAGAGGCGTTGGTCCCCGGGGTGTGACGGTGCCGCGACGAGTCCCTGCGGCTCAGGCCGGCGTGCAGAACGAGGCCGACGCGCGCAGCCCGGGCGCGCTGAACGCCGGCAGCTTCAGGCTGGTCACCTCGATGGTGACGTCGGTGAGGACCACGTCACCGAGGTCGGCGGCCGGGGGAGGGGTGTCCGGCGTCCAGGTCACACTGGCCCCCGCCACGGTGGCCGTGACCGACCGGGCATACAGCGTCAGGCCGTTGGCCGAGGTCGACGCGCTGTCGGCCGGCGTGACCGATGCCGCCGTCAGCCCGGTCCCGAGGGCGGTGACGGGGGTGCACGGGGTGTGCAGCTCGAGCCCCGTCAGCGTGGCGGCGGTGCTGCGCAGCTCGATGGTGGACACCGTGCCGGCCGTGGTCGGGACGGTGACGACACCGTCGTAGGCCAGCCCGGCGAGCGTGGCCTTGGCAGCGGTGAGGGTCGCGACCGCCCCACCGGGGGTCCCGGGGGGCAGCGAGGCCTGGCCGAGGGCGATGCCCGGCGCCTGGCTCAGCACCAGGGCCACAGCCATGAGCGCGCCCGCGGACCAGCGGATGGACGGCTGCCGCCGCCCCACGGATGAGCTGCTCATGCCCGGCTGGGCTCCGGTCCGGTGCCACCGGCGGCGGGGCCAGGGTCGCGGTCGTCCGGCAGGTCGGGCGCAGCCGCCGGCGCGGAGTCCCCGGCGGGGGTCCGGTCGACGACGATCCAGGCGAAGCCGAGCGCGCCACCGACGATCGACAGCAGGCCGCCGAGCAGGAAGCCACCGACGTTGCTGGTGACGAACGACGCGACGCCGAGCAGGATCGCCAGCAGCCCATAGAGCTTGTTCTGGCTCGGTGTCATCCACATGAGCAGGCCCAGTATGGCGATCACGGCACCCACCAGGGCCGCGATGACGACCGAGGGGGTCACCAACATGATCTTGTAGGCGGTCAGCGGGATCGTGGCGATCTCCAGGCCGCCCAGGAGGGTGAACAGGCCACCCCAGAAGGGCCGCGAGCGCCGCCACCGACGGAACCGTCGTGGCCTGGCCGCCGGGGGTGGCAGGGCAGAGTCCACCTCCGGCGGCCGGTCATGCGATTCGCTGGGTCGTGACGCGTCGTCATCAGGCATGAGAAGTTCCCCTGTTCATGCGTGCCGGCCCGTGGGGACGCTGCGTCCCACCGGCCGCACGACTTCCTGGTGCCCCCAGCGATGTGTGGTCCGGGTCGGCGGCTGCCGAACCCTCAGCAGCTGGAGACGAACTCGGCGTAGAGCTTGAGTCCGCTGATGTTGAAGCTCCCGGCCTCCGTCCCCACGCCGACCTGCTTGATGCTCGTGAGCGTCACGCGGTCGGCGCCCTGGGCGAAGCTGCCGCCGATCGGCTGACCGGACAGCGCGCCATACGGGTCGGTGAAGTCGTTGTTCGGGGCGAAGCCCTGACCGGCCAGGGCCGAGCCCACGGACTCGCCGATGGTGAAGTTGTTGAAGTTCGCGCCGCTCGCGGTCAGCGCCGGGGCCTGGATGACCAGGTTCGAAGCCGTGGTGTCACCGGAGCCGGCGATGGTGACCCGGATGGCGTTGCCGAGCGGGGTCGGGGCGCAGATGCTCTGCGCGAGGTTGGAGATCGTCGCCGACCCGAGCTGGGTCACCGTGTCGGACGCATAGGTGCTCCCGCCCGCACTGGCGGTGTTGTTGATCGATCCGGACCCGTTGATGAGCGCGCCGGCACCGTTGTTGAGGGCGCTCGCGCCCGCGCTGCTGGCCAGCTTGTCCGGGAAGGCGTACTGCACGAAGTGGGTGCCGCTCAGGCTGTCCGCGGACAGCTGGAACGGAATGCCCGAGAACGAGAACGACAGCGCGAAGGCGCCGGTGGCGCCGAGGTACCCGATGAGGCCGACCGCGCCGACCCCCGCTCCTGCTGCCAGGCCGAACCGACGCCAGCGCGTGCGGCCAACCGTCGCGGCAGCTTCTGGAGAACGTGCCATGAGTGCCCCCAAACGTGGGCTCCGGATGGCCTGCACGGCCATCGACCTGCTTCCTTTCCCTTGTGGTAGCAGACGTTTTCGGCCACCGGATCCCCAATCGGCCGGGGCTAGTACCAAGGAACGGGGTCGAGGTGGTCTCACAATTCGCCACACAGGCACCGGTATGCCGTCAAAGCGGCTCCCCGGCGCGCGGCCGGCTTCCGTGGTGTCCGGGGCGGTTCGCCGCCCCTCCGGGTCAGGACCGGTAGCGGGTCCGGACGTGGTCGGGGACCTCGATGCCGGGCGTCAGGTCGGGGGCGGGACGGGGCCTCCCGGCCGTCGTCCGCAGCGGCAGCACACCTGCCCACACGTCGGCATCGAGGTCCGCCGGGTCATCCTCCGGCGGGCCGTCGCCGACCTTGACCGACCACTCCTGCAGCGGCAGGGCGAGCACCATCGTGGCGGCCAGCTCCTTGCGCTGCGGCGGCCGCAGGTGCTCCCAGCGCCCCGGCAGGAGGTGCTCGGTCAGCACCCGCAGCGCGTCCACGAGCTCCTCCTGCGGCACGACCGAGGCGCGCCCCAGGATGGTGGCGCTGCGGTAGTGCATCGAGGACTCGAAGGCCGAGCGCGCGTAGACCAGCCCGTCGAGGAGGGTCACCGTGGCACACGTCGGCGCGCCCGATGCCAGGGCGCGCATCAGCCGGCTGCCGGTGGAACCGTGCAGGAGCAGCCGGTCCCCGTCCCGGGCGCAGGCCATGGGCAGCACGAACGGCTGGTCGCCCTCGGTCACCGCGACGTGGGCCACCAGGGCCCCGTCGAGGACGGCGTCCAGCGCCGTCCGGTCCGTCACGGCCTTCTCGGGCAGGCGCCGGACCGTGGTGCGCTCGGTCGGCTGGCTCATGGTCGCGGCTCCTCGGGTCCGGGCGGCTGGGGCGTCACCCCGTATTCAGCCACACCGAGGTGACGCCGTGCCGACGACAGCCCGATGCCCGTGCCCGGGGACGGTGGCGGTGGGGCCTCAGGCCCGGTCCATCGCCCTGCGCGCCTCGTCGAGGAGCGCCGCGGCCCGGGTCAGCGCCGCGTCCGCCTCGTTGACCCGGGAGCGGGCCTGCGCCAGCTCTGCCCGGCGGGCGCCGAGCTGCTGGTGGAGCTCCTCGACCGCGGCGGACAGGGCGGCTTCGCCCTCCCGGGCCGCCTCGAGGTCACGCCGCCTCTGCTCGACGCCGGCCTCGGCCTCGGTGACGTCCTGTCGGGCCCGTTTGCGTGCCTCGGCTGCCTCGGTCGAGCCGGCCGGGCCGGTCGCGGCGGCACGGTGCGGCGAGAGCGCGGCGGCCGTGGCGGCGGTGACGTCGACGTCCCCGAAGCCGGAGTAGCTGAGCGACCGGGTGAGCACGCCCGAGGTGGCCGCCGCGCACGCCTCGTCCGAGACCAGGGCCGCGGTCAGCGTGGCGGCCAGCTCCTGACGGGCCGTGCCCTCGAGGAGGTGGCCCTTCTCCTGCGCCCGCGCTGCGGCCGCGGCGGTCAGCTCGTCCACCAGGTCACGGCGCCGCGCGGTCAGCTCGCGGATGCGACCGCCCGCCATGGCTGCCTGCGCCTCACGCATGGCCCGGCCGAGGTCGGCCAGCTGCCGTGCCCTCCCGGGGTCGGACCGGAAGAGCAGGTTGGTGGCCCAGGCGGTGAGGGAGGGGCGTCGCGCCGTGCCCACCTGCCTGGCGAGCTCCGCCTGGCCGGACTCCTTGAGCCGGCCCACCAGCGCAGCGCGGTGCGCGATGAACTGTTCCGGTGCTCGCTCGTAGAGCTCGGTCATCGCCTCGGCCAGGTCCATGCCGGCATCGTGCACCGCGCGGCGCCGGCTCACCACCGCGACGCCCCGTGACGTAGCCGCACCCCCTCCGGACGGTGGAGTCGACGGGTCCCGGGTCTGCCTAGGTTCGGGGGTGCGCCGCAGTCCCGGCGCACCCAACGATGGGAGAAGGCCATGGCATACGGGATCGTCCACTTCTTCCCGGGCGGCACCAAGGAGCAGTACGAGGCGTCCATCGCCGCGGTGCACCCCGGGCCGGACAAGCTGCCCGACGGCCAGGTGTTCCACGCGGCCGGCCCCTCCGCCGGCGGCTGGACCATCATGGCCGTGCACGAGTCGCAGGAGAGCTGGGAGCGCTTCCGCGACCAGATCCTCATGCCGCGCATGCAGGCCGGCATCGAGGGCGGGTTCCCCACCCCGCCGGAGGAGACGGCGATCGACCTCTACAAGGTGGTGGTCTAGCAGTCCCTCAGGCGCGGGCCGCCTTCTCCTCGTCGGTGGCCCGCCGGATGACCAGGCGGGTCCAGGCGCCGATGTAGACCCGCTGGTCCTCGTCGACCTCGTGGCGCTGCCCCGGCGGCAGCGGGTTCTCCGGCAGCGGGCCGCTCGCCGGTCCGACGTAGGTGCCGTTGGAGGACTGCAGGTCCTCCACCCACCACCGCTGGCCGTCGGTGGTCAGCTGCGCCTGCCGGCGGCTGACACCGGTGTCGGCGGAGCAGTCCACCTGCGGGTGGATGTTGCGGCTGACGGAGCGGCGGCCGACCAGCACCGACTGCGCCGTCAGCGGCACCACGGTCGGCGGGCCCGGTGACGGGCACGCGTCCTCGGACTCTTGGGCGGCGTACCAGTCGGGGTCGACCCACACCTCGGCGACCCACTCCAGTGCCACCGGCGGCGGGACGGGGGAGGCCATGGCCGCCGGTTGCTGGCCGTCCGGGGCCGCGTCCGGCCCGGGTGCGCCGTCGGGTGGCCGGGGCATGGCACCGGTGGTGAAGTCGTAGCCGCACGCCTCGCAGAACAGGGCGTCGGCGTCGTTCGGCGCCGAGCAGCTCGGGCAGGTGCGGGGGCCGGCCGGGGCCGCCGTCACGGGGGCAGGCGCACTCGGCGCGCCACCGGTGCCTGCGCTCGCGGACGAGCCGCCCGGGGCCGCCGCCGCGCTGCCGGAGCCGGCCGCCACCGCGCCACCGGCACCGGAGGGGCCGGCCGCGATCGGCGCCCCGCAGGTGTCGCAGTAGTCGCCGGCCTCGGAGGTGTGCCCCTGCGGGCAGGTGTAGGGACTCATGCGTTCCGCCGCCTCGCTCTCGGTGCGGGTGTCACTTCTTCACCCGGGTCGTCTTGGTCGACGAGGTGTCCAGGGCCATCTCGTCCAGCCGGTCGACGCTGCTGCGCAGGCGCACCTTGCCGGTCACCGCGTCGTCGACGTCGACGACCTTGCGCAGGCGGTCGGTGGCCTCGTCGTTGCCGGTCTCCGCGGCGAGCTGGACCGCTCGGCCGAGCTTGGCCGTCGCGGTCGCGTCGTCGCCGGCGGCCTTGGCGGCCAGCCCCTCCTGGATGGTCTGGGCCAGCTCGGCCTGGCCTGTGTAGTGGGCGACCGCCGGGTTGATGCGGGTGGTCAGGGTGTCGTCGTCGGTCCACATCGCCTTGACCAGACCCTGCGCCACGACGTCCCCGCCGACGGCGAGCTGCACCCGCGCGGCGAGCTGCTCCTGCCCGATGCTGCGGGCGGGGAGCCGCACGGCGACGTGGTAGTCCCGGGACTCATCGCCCCACGACCCGGTCGGGTAGGCCCCGGTGAGCGGGTTGACCGCGGTCCGCCGCCCGGTGAGGTCCTCCACCGTGGGTGCCACCTGGCGCACGAACAGCACCTGGGCGCCCTGCGGCGACCACACTCGCAGGTCGGCTCCGGCGACCCCGCGCCCCATCGACTGGCGCATCAGCGTCTCGAACACGGCCGGCATCTCCTCGGCCCGCGGGATGAGGTCGACGGTGCCCAACAGGGCGGTGGCGATGCGGCGCAGCTCGGCCACCACCCAGTCGGCGCCGACGCCCCGGCAGTCGCACTGGAACTGCCCCTCGGCCGCGCTGATCGCGACGGAGAGCTGCTCGGGCGTCTCGTGCTGGTTGTTGCCGTCGGTGAGCAGGATGGCGTGCTTCTGGGTGACCGGGACGGTGGCGAACACCTGCCGGGCCTTGGTCAGCCAGGTGCCCATCGCGGTGCCGCCGTCGGCGTGGAACGTCGCGATCGCCGCCTTGGCCGCGCGCCGCATCACGTCGTCCATGCGCACCATGCCGACCCCGGACTCGGGCGCGATCGGTCCGGAGGGGAACGCCAGGCGCGCCTCGTGGTTGCCCGAGATCACGGCGAACCACGTCCCGTCGAGCACCTGGTCCAGCGCCGCGGAGGCCGCGGCCTGGGCCGCGCGGATCTTGTCCTCGCCCATCGAGCCGGAGGTGTCGACGATGACGATCTCCGCGGCCTCACCGGCCCCGGATCGCCCGGCCTCACCGGCGCCCTGGCAGGTGACCGTCACGATCGCGTGCACGTCCGTGCCGCCGTCGGGCAGGAACTCGTTCTGGTAGACCTCAGCCGTGAACTCGGCCATGTCGTGAGCCTTCCTCTCGTCCGGGGCGGTGCGGGGACGGGTATGCCGGGTGGCCGGGTCCCCGGCCCGGCCGCGGCGTCAGCGGGTGTGCGGTCATGGCGACCCCACACGGGCCAGGGCCACGGTGATGTTGTCGTGGCCGCCCTGTGCGTTGGCCCAGGCGACGAGCTCCTCGGCCAGCGCCAGCGGGTCGGCATCAGGGTTGGCAACCGGCTCTGGATCGCGGTCGGCGACCGGGTCGGGCTCAGGGATGGTGACGTCCGGGGCGATGCCGGCCGGCGCGAGGGACGGCGACCGGACCGCCGCGCACCGGCGGACCAGTGCCGCCAGGTCCTCGGCCTCGGAGCAGTAGTTCCACAGGCCGTCCGAGCAGACCAGCACCCACCCCGGGCCCTCGAGCTCACGGCTGGCATGGCTCGGCGTCGGATCGGGCGCGTCGACCCCGAGCCAGCGCGTGATCGCGTGGGCCTGCGGCCCCTCCTCGGCCTCGCGTCGCGGGACGCCCCGGGCGATCTGCTCGGCGGCCCAGGAGTCGTCGACGGTCAGGGCCGTGGCGGGACCGGCATCGGGCAGCCAGTAGGCCCGGCTGTCACCCACCCAGCCGACGACGAGCAGCTCCGCGTCGAGCACCGCGGCCACCCAGGTGCAGGCGGCCGGGTTCTCCCCGCGGGCGACGGTGGTCGACTCGATGACCGCCGCGTTGGCGGCGGCCACCGCGGACTCGAGCAGCCCGGCCGTGGCGGCGACGCGCGCGGCCACGGTGCCGGCACCGCGTGGCCGGGAGCCGGTGAGCACCTCCCGGGTCGCCCGGGCCGCAGCCAGGCTGGCGCGGTCGGAGTCGGTCGAGGAGGACACGCCGTCACACACCACCAGCAGGGCCCGCGAGGCGGCCGCCGCGTCGGCCGCCAGGGCCATGGCGTCCTCGTTGCGGTGGTGCCGGATGCCGCGGTCGCAGACCCCCGCCACCCACGGTGCCGGCTGCTCGCGGAAGTGGTCGCGCGGCTTGACCGCCGGGGTGCCGCACGTCTGGCAGTAGCCGTCCTCAGCGACGACCCCACCGCAGGCGGCGCAGGCAGGTGCGGGCGGCGCCACCCGCACCGAGTCCAGCGGGCTGGCTGTATCCACCGCGTCCGGGACGGGCGCGACCGGCATACCAGGGTTGACCTCGTGCCCGCACGCTTCACAGAACCGCGCGTCCGGGGCGGTCTCGCTGTGGCAGGCGGGGCAGGTCACCACGTGGTCCACGGCCGGGTCCGGTTGGCGGAGTCGACGAGGCGCACGCGTTCCTCACGGGACTCGGTCACGCCGGCCAGGTGCCGGTAGGCCGACTCGAGGCCGGCCCGCAGGGCGCGCTCCCGGGCCGGGATGCCGTCGATGAGCACGTCGGGACGCTCGCCGTGGTCGATGACCTCCTTCAGGGCCAGCCCGAGCACGGTCGCCGTGAGGCCGAACCGGTCGGCCGCGTCGACACTGACCGCGTCGATGCTGCCCATCGCCTCGGCGAGGGCGGCCAGCCCCCGCCCCGAGCCGGCCAGCAGTCCGGCGCGCAGGCGTCGCGCCTGCGGGAAGGCCCGGCTGGTCGGGGGCACGAGGTCGAGCGCCGCGATGCCGCCGTCGAGGTCGTGCCGGGCGGTGTGGATCCGGGCCAGGCCGAACGCCGCAGGCGCGGTGTAGTTGGCGTCGGTGCGGGCACAGGTGGTGTAGAGCGACTCGGCCACGTCCGCCTCACCGCTGAGCTCGCAGGCCAGGGCGAGGGCCAGCTTCGGGGCCAGCTCACCGGGGACCTGGCCGTAGACCGCGTTGAAGGCGCTGCGGGCGGTCGCCGGGTCGTCCTGGGCGAGGGCGGCCAGGCCGGAGAGCCAGACCGCCCGCCACTCCCACGGGTCCTCAGTGAGCAGCGCGGTGACCGCGCGGTCGACCAGGTCGAAGCGTGACGCTCGCAGCGCGGTCCGGGCGGTCGCGAGGAGCACCTCGGCCGAGGGCTCCGGCGCCCGTGCCAGGACGGCCAGCCGGGCCTCCGGCTCCTCCACGCTCACGGTGCGCAGCCAGCCGGCCATCGGGTCGCCGTCGTCGACCCGCAGCGCGGGCAGCTGTCGCCAGTCCAGGGTCTCGCCGGCGGCCGAGGGCACGTCGAACAGCAGGGAGGACGCGGAGTGCGTGGCGGCGCCGGACCCGGCGCGTTCGGCGACGACCTCCCGCAGCACGCCGAGCAGCTGGACCCGCAGCTCGTCCGCGGTGGCGAACCGGTCCGCCGGCTCGGGGGCGCAGGCCTTGACCAGCAGTCGGTACAACGAGTCGTGGTGCTGGAACAGCGGCGTGTCCTCCACCGGCGGGAAGGACGCGACGTAGGTGGACTGGTAGCCGCGCAGCTCCATCGCCAGCACGGCCAGGGTCCGCCCGATGGTGAAGATGTCGGAGGCCACGGAGGCGCCCACCGTGGGCACCTCGGGGGCCTGGTAGCCGACCGTGCCGTAGATCGGGGAGTCGAGGTCGTCGGCGCGGCGCACCCCGCCGAGGTCGATCAGCTTGACCGCGTCGCCGACCTGGATGATGTTGTCCGGCCTGAAGTCGCAGAAGAGCAGGCCCAGGTCGTGCAGGTACTGGAACGCCGGCAGGATCTCGACGAGGTAGGCGATCGCCTGGTCGACCGGGATCGGGTCGTAGCGCCCGCCGGCCGCCCGCATCCGGGCCTTGAGCAGCGCCTTGAGCGAGGTCCCGCCGACGTACTCCATGACGATGTAGCCGGCGTCGCGGTGCGTGACGAAGTTGTAGATCTCGACGATGAGCGGGTGCTCGACCTGGGCGAGGAACTGCCGCTCGGCGATCGCCGCGGCCAGCGCGTCCGGGTCGCCGGAGTTGAGCAGGCCCTTGAGCACCACCCAGCGGTCGGAGACGTTCTTGTCGCGGGCGGCGTAGATCCAGCCGAGGCCGCCGTGGGCCAGCGCCCCGACCACTTCGTACTGCCCACCGACGAGTTCGCCGGGCTGCAGCTTGGGGGTGAAGGAGTAGGGCGCCCGGCACTGCGGGCAGAAGCCCTCGGTCCGGCCGGGGTGCCCTTCACGCGAACGACCTACGGCCGCACCGCAGTTGGGGCAGTTGCGCCGGTCCTCGGGTACCTGCGGGTCGACCATGATCGCCGCAGCGGCGTCGACCGCCGGCACCGGCGGCACCGTGGTCAGCCCCGCCCCGAGCCGGGCCCCGCGCAGCCGCGTGGAGGACGTCCCGACCCGGCGGGTGACGTGGGTGCCGCCGTTGGCCCGGGCGGAGCCGAGCGGCGAGGAGGGCAGCCGGTTGGAGGCGCGGGAGACCGCCGACGGTGACGGGGCGAGGCCGGCCGGCTGGGCGGCCGCCGAGGTCGCGGACACCACCGGCGCCGCGCCGGCGACGGCTGACGCGCTGACCACGCCGGCCGCGGCAGGGGAGCCGCACACGTCGCAGTAGCCGTCGAGGACCTGGCCGGTGCAGCCGGGCTGGGTGCAGGGGATCGTGCTCACGGCGTCCCTCCGTGTTCGGCGCGGCTGCCCAGGTAGGCCTGGTAGGCCGCGACGAGCGCGCGGCCGCGCTCGAGGTCTGCGGGCCGGCTGCCCAGCTCGTCCACGGCCCGTCGCCGCAGCTCCGCCAGGTCCCCGGCCGCGTCGGGGCGAAGGCCCGAGCCGGCCGCCTTGGCACCGTAGGCCTCCAGCCGTCCGAGCAGCTCGTCGCGCTCGTCGAGCGCCGACTGGTAGGCCGTGTGCGCCTGGGTGAGGGCGCGGCCCACCGCGTCCAGCCGTGCCAGGTAGGCGTCCACCGCCGCCGCGTCCTCCGGGACGGGCCCGAGCGCAGCGACGTCGGGGACGGCCAGGCGCGGGGCCGGACGCAGCTCGGCCACGCACCGGTCGGCGAGGGCGCGCAGGGCCTGCCCGCGGGCCTCCAGCTCTGCCCGCTGGGTGCGGGCGCGGGCGGCGTCACGTCGGGCCGCCCGGCGGGTGGCGGCGCCGACGATGAGGTCGCGCTCGAGGCGGGCCGCCTCGACCTCGGCGCCGGGGACCCGGCCGCCGACGTCGGCGCCGCGCTGGGCGTCCCCGACCAGGTCGGTGACCGTGGCGTCCAGCGTGGCCAGCCGGCGCGTGGCCCCGTCGTGGGAGGGCCCGGCCGGCTCCTCGCCGACCAGGTCACGCACCCGTTCGACCTGGGCGCGCAGCTGGCGCAGCCGGTCGGCGAGGTCGGCCTGGACCGGGTCGAGCGAGAGCCGGGTGCGCAGCGCGCCGACCAGGGCGTCGGAGAGGCGGCAGGCCTCCGGCAGCGAGACGCTGAGCCCGCCGGCCGGCAGCCGCCGGCCGGTCGTTGCCGGGTCGACGGTGGTGTCGAGGCGCCCCCAGATCAGGGCGGAGAGCCGCTCCCGCTCGGCGACCCCGGCCCGGCCCGAGTCCCACGTGGTGACCAGCAGGTCGTAGCGCTCGGACACCGACTGCCACAGCGCCATCGACAGCTGCACGTCCCCGGTGAGCGCGTCTCGCTCGGGGGAGGCCAGCGCCGCCTCGTCGAGGTGGGCGAGCTCGGCCCGGCGCTGGTCCCGCCAGGCGCCGAGGGCGTCGAGGTAGGCCAGGGCATCCTGCGCGGCGATGGGGACGCCGAGCCGGCCGACCGGCTCCGGTGCCGTGCTGGCCACGGTGGGCGCCGTCACGGCTGCCGCCCGTAGACCGGGGCCGGCGGGGTGGGGGCCGGGCCCAGCGCAGCCCGCAGCCAGGTGTTGTATGCCGCGGCCCACTGGCCGTCGGTGCGCATCTTCTCGAGCACCGCGTTGACGTAGCGCACCAGGTCCGGGTGGGCCTGGGAGATCCCGAGCCCGTAGGGCTCGGCGGTGAAGGCGGACCCGACCACCCGCGCATACGGGTCCTGGGCGACGAGGCCGGCCAGGACGGTGTCGTCGCCGGTGATGGCGTCGACCTTGCCCTGCTGGAAGAGCACCAGGCAGCCGGTGTGCGTGTCCGACCCGACGGGGATGACGCCGGCGAAGGTGCGCAGCTTGTCCATGCTGGTCGAGGAGTTCGGGGCGCAGACCCGCTTGCCCTTGAGGTCGCCCATCGAGCGGGCCGTCGAGCCGAGGGGGACCAGCACCTTCTGGCCGGCGCGGTAGTACTCGGTCGAGAACGCGACCTTCTGCCACCGGTCGCAGTTGATCGTGAAGGCCCGCGCGACGATGTCGACGCTGCCGTCGAGCAGGCTCGGGATGCGTTGGCCGGCGGTGATGACCTTGAGCTCGATGTGGTCGGGGCTGCCGAACAAGGCGGTGGAGACCGCCTGCAGCATGGAGATGTCGAAGCCCTCGATCCGCCCGCTCACCGGGTTGCGCGCACCCAGCAGCAGGGTGTCGGCCGACACCCCGGCGATGAGTCGGCCGCGGGCCTTGATCCGGGCCATCGTGCTGCCCGCCGGTGTCGCCAGCGGGTCGGTCGCGGCGGGGGCGTAGGAGGCCAACGGGTTCGCGCAGGCCGGCGCGGACGTGCTGGGGGAGGGAGAGGGTGCCGTGGTGGCGGTCCGGCTGGGCGACGGCACAGGGGTGTCGGCGTAGACACCGGCCGAACCGCAGCCGGCCAGGGCGAGCAGACCGGTGAGGGCGAGGAGCACGCCGAGACGGTGGTGCGTCGCGCGGGGGGCGCTCATCGGTACTCCTCCAGCCGCTTGCTGACGCCCCACCAGCAGGCCAGCGCGCCGAGCAGGCCGACGAGCAGGCCAAACGCACCGGCGAAGGGCAGGTAGGGCCGCGGCGCCGACAGCCCGTCGGCCGTGTCCCGGCCCACTGCTGTGAGGGCCCGGGAGGAGGCCGTGTCGAAGGCGTCGAAGGCGGCGTTGGAGGTGTTGGCGCCGGATCCGGTCGCGATGGCTACGGCGTCGTCCCACCGGCCGGCGTCGTCGACCGCGCGGATCGAGGCGTGGATGCGCGCGTAGTGCGCCCACGGGTCCGAGAGCCCGCCGGCGCGCGAGGAGTGGCCGGCCGCCTGGCGGGCCTGCGCCTGCACCACCCCCGAGGACGCCTTCCACGCCGTCTCGAACGTCGAGCCGGAGCCGCGGGCGATCAGCGTGAGGCTCTCGTTGGACTTGGCGTCGAACCCGGCGATCCGCGCCCGGGCGGTGGCCAGGGTGGCGGCGTACGGGCCGTCCCGCACGTCGGCGACCTGACCGCGGACCCCGCCCAGGACCAGGGCCCCCACGATGAAGGTGAGCAGGACCGCCACCGTCGCGGCGACCATGGGCAGGTTGAGGTAGCGGTGGGTGCGCCGGGCCAGCCAGACCATGCCGAACACGAGCACAACCAGGGACAGCAGCCCGACCAGCATCCACGCCGAGGCGCCGGCGGCGTTGTCGAGCTCGGCCCGCACCCGCAGCTGGTTGGCGGTCACCAGCGCGTTGACGATGGGCAGGGCGTTCGCGCGCAGCCCGGCGCTGGCGTTGCGCAGGTACTGCGCCCCCAGCGGCAGGCCCTGCCGGTTGTTGGCGCGGGCCTGCTCGACCAAGCCGGTGTAGGTCACCAGCTGGGCGTTGAGCGCGGAGAGCGCCCGGCCGTCGGCGGGCTGGGCGCGGGCCGCCTCGGCCACCAGACGGCTGGCCTGACCGATCGCGTTGTCGTAGTCGGCCCGCGTCGAGGCCGGCTCGATGCCGCCGACCAGGAAGGCGTTGGTGGCGTTGGCGTCGGCCTTGACGAGGTTGGTGTGCAGGGCCTGGATGCGCACCAGCTGGGCGGTGTTGGCCTCGGCCCGGGCCAGCGCGCCGTCCGTGGCGTTGAACGCCTGGCCGGCCGCGAGGCCGAACACCAGGCACGCCCCGGCGGTGAGCAGGGCCAGCACGCGCAGCCGTCCCGGGGTGCCCTCCAGCCTGCGGCGCAGCGCGGCCCGGGCGGCGGAGGTCCTGGTCGGCCTGGCGGGCGCGGGTTGGGCGTGGCCGGCCGGCGCCGGGGGTGCCGCGGCGCGGACGGCCGGCACGCCGCTCCCGGTGCTGACGGCGGGGCTCGCGGACGACGTCACGGCGTACCTCCTGGCTGGGGTCCTGCCGTTTCGGACGTCCGGTCGGGGGCGGACGGCTCCGTGTCCGTGGCGTCGTCCTCGCCGGGGTCGCGCAGGTCCTCGGGCAGCAGCAGTCGCAGCTGCTCGGTCGTGGGCGTGGCGACGTCCCGAAGCCGCCAGGCGTGCCGCCCGATCGCGCCCTCGAGGACGTTGCGCGCGTAGCGGCCGTTGCCGAACGCGGACCCGCGGGGGACCGCGCCGAGCAGCGCGGTGAACGCGTCGACGCAGCCGGGCCCGAGGGTGTAGTCGGCGCCGTCGGCCAGCCGGGTGAGGATCTGCCGCAGCTCCTCGTCGGTGTAGTCCTCGAAGGTGATCGTGGTCCGGAACCGGCTGGCAAGGCCGGGGTTCGCCGCGATGAACGCCTCCATCGGCGCGGGGTAGCCGGCGACGATGACCACCAGGTCGTCGCGGTGGTCCTCCATCTCCTTGACCAGCGTGTCGACGGCCTCCTCGCCGTACTGGTCCCCGGTGAGGCTGTAGGCCTCGTCGATGAACAGCACCCCGCCGATCGCGGAGGAGACGACCTCCGCGGTCTTGACCGCGGTCTGGCCGAGGTAGCCGGCGACCAGCTCGGAGCGGTCGACCTCGACCAGCTGGCCCTTGGTCAGCAGCCCCAGCGCCTGGTAGATGCCGCCCACCAGCCGCGCCACGGTGGTCTTGCCCGTGCCCGGGTTGCCGACGAAGACCAGGTGCCGCGTGATGGTGGGGCTGTGCAGTCCGGCCTCGGCGCGCAGCTTCTCCACCCGCATGAGCGCGACCTGCCGGTGCACCTCGCGCTTGACCCGGGACAGGCCGACCAGGGCGTCGAGCTCGGCGAGCAGGTCCTCCAGCGACCGCGCCGGGGCGGGCTCGGCGCTCCGGTCCGGGGCGCCTGTCGCCTCCGCCCGGGCGGCGACGTCCCCGGTATGCCGGGTGGTCGGATCCGCGGCCGGCCGGACATCCGCGGCCTGGAGCTGGGCGGCCGCGGCGACCGAGGCGTTGCCGATGACGCGCATCGTCGGCTCGCCCAGGCCGCACGCCGCCGACGAGACGTCGGCGAGCGCGAGGGCGTAGTCGGCGGCGTGGGGCGACCCCTCGGCGGCCAGACCGGACAGGGTGGCCGTGGCCGCCGCGCGCCAGCGGCGCCCACGCGCCGCGGCATCGAAGAAGTCGCGAGTGCCGGCGCCATCCCCTGCCACAGCCGCCCAGGCCGGCGCGGCCCCCGGGGCGGACTCGGCGACGGCGGCGGCCAGCGACAGGCCCTCCGCACGGGCCACCTCATCCGCCACCCCGGCGGCGGCGGCGACGTCGACGAGCCGGTCCAGGGCCTCCCGCAGGGTCGGTGACCGGTCCACGGTGCGGGTCATGCCGGCCCGGTCCCGGTCGGTGGCTCGAGCGCACCGGGCACCCGCGGCGTCGCGGTGCCGGCGTCCAGGGCAAGCCCGCCGCCGCCCGCGGCGGGCCCGAACTTCTCGGCCAGGAACCGCCCGTGCGCTACGAGCGCTGTGGCATCGGCACGGCATACGGCGTCGAAGACCTTGTCCATGGTGGAGCCGAGCAGGTCGAGCTGGTCGATGAGCACCATCAGCGAGGTGCGGCCGCCGTCCACCGGGCGGCTGTCGGCCCACTCGCGGGGCAGGCGCAGGTAGCCGCCGATGGCCTCGGGCAGGTAGTCCGTGGCCGTCGCCATGACCGAGTAGGCCTGGGGGCTGCCGGCGCCGAGGCTGGGCAGCCGGGGGATCGTGTCGCGCACCGTGGCGCAGACGCGGCCGACGCGGGAGGCCACCACCGCGGGGACCGCGCCGTCGGCCACCATCGCCTCGACCCGGTCAAGGGAGTCCAGAAGGTCCTGGCTGGTCGGCACGCGCGGCAGCTCCACGCGACCGGCCTCCTCGCGGTGACCGGTGATGCGTGCCAGCAGGTCGCCCAGCCAGGCCATGACGGTGTTCTCCCTGGTGTCGCCGCTCAGCGCCGGCCGCCGGGCAGGCCCAGGTCCAGCGAGCCGTGGGTGATCCGCTCGTCCTGGCGGGACACCCGGTCGAGGTACTCCCTCGACTTGGTGACCTCGTTCTCCAGCGTGCCGATGGTGGCGGCCATCGTGTCCAGGGCCTGCACCTTGAACGTGTCGATGGCATCCATGGTCTGGTAGATGTTCTGGAACGCCGCCTGAAGCTGCGGCAGGCCGATGGTCGCCGAGGCCGCCTGCTGCTGCACCTGCACCGAGTTGTCCCGCAGCATCTCCGAGGTCCGCTGGATCATGTCCGAGGTCGTCGTGTTGAGCGCGGTGATCTGGTCGAGCACGAGCTTCTGGTTGCCCAGCGCCTGGGCGACGATGACCGCCGTGCGCAGCGCCGCGACCGTGGTGGTGGAGGCCCGGTCGACGCCCTTGATCAGCTCGAGGTTGTTCTTGATGACGATGTCGATGGCCAGGTAGTTCTGGATCGACACGGCGAGCTGGGTCAACAGGTCCTGGTGCTTCTGGCGGACGTAGAACAGGACGTCGTCGCGGACCGCGGCGGCCTTGTCGGGGTCGCTGGCCTGCAGGTCCGCGATGGCCGCCGCCAACCGGGAGTCGAGCCGCTCGGCGACGTAGACGTACTGGTTGAGCCGGGCCATCGCGTCCCAGAGCTGCTGCTTCTCGAGGTTCAGCGCGGCGTTGTCCTTGCCGAGCTCGTCCTGCCCGTCGCGCAGGGCGTGCAGGATCGCCTCGAGGTGGCTCTGGGCGCTCTGGTAGCGCCGGAAGTAGTCGGTCATCCGGTCGCCGAAGGGGATGACGCCGAGCAGCCGGCGGGCACCCTGGGCCTGCTTCGGGTCCAGGTCCTCCACGGTGCGGCGCAGCTCGAGCAGCGTGGACCCGACCTTGGAGCCCTCGCTGAGCCCTCCCTCCTTCATCGCCCGCACCGGTGAGTTGAGCAGCCGGTTGGAGGTCTCGGCGGTGCGGCGGATGTCCTCGTCGCCCATGGTCCGCACGTCGGTGGCCTTGGCCGTGAACTCCGGGGACCGCGGTGCGGCGGCCATGAGCGAGCCCAGGTAGGCGTCGACCTTGGCGTCCAGGCCGGGCAGGGCTGCGGGCTCCACCGCTGGTGCGAGCCGCGGGGCGGCGGTTGCGGCCACCGGCTGGGGCGGCGCAGGGGCGGTCAGTGTCAGGACCGGCTCACCGGGCACGACCGCGGGCGGCTGGAGCGGGGCCTGGCTCGGTTCGGTCATCGTCGTCCTTGTCCTCGCGCGGTCACCGACCGCTGCCGATGTGCGATTCCCCCTGTAGACGCACAGTCAATCTACGCGGATCCCCTGCGGCGGAGGCCGTGATTGGCAAAGCCGCCGGGAGCCGTGCAGTCAGCGTCCGTCGCCGGGTGCCGACCCGATCCGGGACCTCCGTCCTTGATCAGGCCCGTCTACGTCATCTGGTGGAGAGCGGGCTCCTCGGTTGTGCGCACCATCCTTGGCATGGCTCCCTCGACCCAGACCCGCACCCAGACCCTGCGCCTCCGCCGTGTCGTCGCGCGCTACTGCGCGGCGTGCAAGAGCCCCTTCTCCCTGACCACCGTGCGGACCTCCGCCGGCTGGCACGCGACGTGCACGACCTGCGGGCGCACCACTCCGCTGGCCCGCTCCGCGATCTGAGCACCTCCGGCCGTCCGCCGGGCGCCTGCGACTGACCGGTCCGGGCGATCGCGCGGCCGCGACACGGCATACCTCTCCACCACTTCCCCGCCTGGGCGCGCGCCCCACCACTACGGTGGCGCGTCGAGGCAGACGAGGGGAGTGGGCCGTGGCCCAGCTGGTGATGGTCGAGGGGCTGCCCGGGTCGGGCAAGTCCACCGCGTCGGCGTTCGTCGAGGGCTGGCTGGTGCAGCGGGGCGTGCCGGCCCGGCGATACGCCGAGGGCCGCACCGACCACCCCGTCGACTTCGAGCAGGTGGCCGTCCTGACCGGCGCCCAGCTCGAGCAGGTGCTGGCGGACTTCCCCGACGAGCGCAGCGAGCTGGCGTGCGCTGCGCAACGTCGCGACGAGGTGTGGCTGGTGCGCGACCGCGAGCGGGCGCACTGGCCGGCCCGTCTGCGTGAGCGGCTGCGTGCCCTGGACGCCTACGACGGCGACGTCCCGCCGCAGGTCCACACCCGTGTGCTGCAGGACAGCTGGCGGCGCTTCGCCGACGAGGTCCGCGACGAGCAGGCGGTCTACCTCGTGGAGTGCGTGTTCCTGCAGAACCCGGTGTGTGCCCTGCTCGCCCGGCACGACCGTCCGGCCGCCGAGCTCGCTTCTCACGTGCGTGCCCTGGCGGAGGCCGCGGCACCGCTGGACCCCCTGCTTGTCCACCTCGACGCCGGGGATCCCGCCCCGGTCCTGGCGGCGGCCGCGGCGCAGCGGCCACCGGAGTGGCTGGACTTCGTCATCGACTACCACGTGGGGCAGGGCTATGGGCTGGCCCACGGCCTGGACGGCTTCGACGGGCTGGTCGAGTTCATGCGCCACCGGCGTGAGGTGGAGCTGGCGCTGCTGCCCTCCCTGCCGGTGCGAACGCTGACGCTCGACGTCTCCGACGGCGACTGGTCCGCGCGGTATGCCGAGCTGGTCGCCTTCCTGGAGGCGCGCCTCACCGTCACGGCCCGGACCGAGACCGCCGCGCGGTAGCCGGCGGGACCTCCGGCACTGGGTCGGGTCCCGCCCCCGGCACAGGCTGGGCCGCACACGTGTGGCCGACCGGTGAGGGTGTCATGTTGATCGACAACGAGCTCGGGACCTGGGAGCGCCGGGTGGCGCTGGCGCGGGTCGTCGAGGCGCCGCCGGAGGCGACGTTCGGTGCGATCCGGCGGGTGGACTTCCTCGAGTCGCCCGTGGTCGCCGTGCCCAACCGGGCGCGGGCGCTCTTCGACCGGGTCGTCCGGCCCGGGGCGGCTGATGCCACCGTGCCCGCGCGGTTCGGCTTCGAGCAGCTCGTGGCCGAGGACGGCGGGTTCCAGCTGCTGGCCGAGGAGCCGGGGGAGGAGCTCGTGCTGGGCTTCGTCGGGCGCTGGTGGGAGCGCGGGTACGGGCGCATCGACTGGACGCCGGAGGAGTTCCGCGAGCTGCGCCGACCGGGGTGCGCCGTCGGCGCCTGGGGCTTCACCGTGATGCCGTACGGCCCGGGCGGGTCGGTGCTCGTGACGGACGTGCGGGTGCGGTGCACCGACGACGAGGCGCGCCGGCACTTCCAGCGCTACTGGGCGCTGGTGGGGCCGTTCGTCACGGCGATGGGCCGGCCGGTCCTGCGACTCGTGGCGCGGGAGGCCGAGCGGGTCTCCGCCCCGGCTGCCGCCTGAGACGGTCAGGGACCGCCCAGCCGGCGGGCTGCCGGAGGCAGACGTGAGGTGGGCCACGGCGCCTGATCCGGGAACAACGGCCCCGGCTGTGGTGTTATGTCCTGTGCGCGGACCATCTCGGTCCGCCTCCGTCTGCCGGGCCTGGTTGTGGTCCCCGCCGCCGGCCGGCATCGACGGGTCAACGCGCTGAGTGTCGCCGGACCGGTTCGCCCGGGTCCTCGCGGTGGCACCGGAGCCTGCTCCCCGGAGTCCGGGGACGTATGCGTCGCCTACCGGAAGGATCGTGCATGTCGAAGACGAAGACTGACGCTGTTGAGGTCGAGGGCACCGTTACCGAGAGCCTCCCGAACACCATGTTCCGGGTCGAGCTGAGCAACGGTCACAACGTGCTCGCCCACCTGTCCGGCCGGATGCGGCGTCACCGCATCCGTGTGATGCCGGAGGACCGAGTGGTCGTCGAGCTCAGCACCTATGACCTGACTCGCGGACGACTCGTCTACCGGCACCGCTGAGCCCGGTCACCCCGACAGCCCGTCGCGCCCTGCGCGACGGGCTGTCGTGCGTCCGGACGTCCATGGGGGCCCCGTCGACGCCGCTGGCTGGCTTCACTGCGCGGCGTGGAGCCCTCGGACGTACTGCGCCTGCCCGAGGTGGGCCATGTCGTCCCCGATGACGCTGACCAGCCGCACCGCCAGGGTCACCGGCGGGTCCCACCTCGTGTCGACGACGCGGTCCAGGTCGGCTGCCTCCGGGCTGCCCAGGAAGCGGACCGTCCGGGCGTACACGGCGTCGTGGTAGTCCGCGAGCAGGCGACCCGAGGCGGGGCGCACCGCGGCGACCTGGTCGGCGTCGTGGCCGTAGCCGGTGTCCCGCCGGTCGAAGGGCAGCGCGAACCTCTCGTGCCAGCCGCCGGTGGTCCACACCTGGTCGGTACCGGCGACCCCTGCGACGTGGTCGTCCTGGATGCGGGTCAGGTGCCAGACCAGCCACGCGACCGGGTTCGCCTTCGGCCCGGGCCGCCAGGCCAGCTCCTCTGCCGTCATCCCGGTCACGAGGTCCGCGACCCCGTCCCGGACGCGACCGAACGCGTCGAGCAGCAGCTCCTGCGGTGTCATGTCGACCTCCTCGGCCTCAACCGTCCCAGATCCCGGTCAGCGGTGCAGCCCCGACGGCCCGGCCCACCGGGCGGGCGCCGGCGACGTCGCTGAGCAACCGCAGCACCCGGTAGTGGTCCACGCGCCCGGCGTAGGGTCCGGGGCGCACGTGGGCGCCGACCACCAGGGTGGCGATGCGGTTGTCGTGGTTGTCGTCGTCCTCGTCCCAGGTCACGACGAGGGCGCTGTTGTGCGTGCGAGCCCACTGCGCGTAGCCGCCGAGGTGGCCGGCCAGCCAGGCGTCTCCCTCGGTGACGGTGCCGTCGTGCATGTCGTGCGCGAGGTTGGGCACGACAAAGGCCACGGCGGGCAGCCTCGCCGGGTCGGTGGGGAACCGGGTCATCGGCTGGTTCGCCGCGGGCGGCACGGTGGTGAAGTCCACCCAGGGGTTGTGCTTGCGCGCGTAGTCCCCGGCCCTGCAGCCGGTGAACCCGGCCGAGGGCAGGTCCTCGGAGTACCCCGCGAACGTGCGCCCGGCGGCCCGCAGCGACGTCGCGAGGTTGGGCCCGCTGAAGGTCAGGGGGCAGCGGTCGCTGGCCACGCCCTGGGTGGAACCGGAGAACAGCGCGAGGTAGTTGGGCTGGCTCGGGTGCGCCACGGCATACGACTGGGTGAGGGTGGCGCCCGTGCGTGCCAGGCCGTTGATGAACGGCCCATCGGGGTTGCCCAGGACCGCGATCGCGGTGTGGTTCTCCATCACCACGACCACGACGTGGTCGAGCCGGGGGACCGCCTGGCGGGGAGGGGCCGTCGACGGTGAGGCGCCAGTGCCAGGGGACGTCGCGGCGGAGGTGGCCTGGTTCGCGGCGGGGGGAAAGGCCGGCGAGGTTGCCCGCGAGGAGACAGGCGTCGAGCTCGTCGCCGTGCCGCTGCAGCCCGCCAGCACCACCGTGCCCAGCGCCAGCCCCACCAGGAGTCCCACCCGCATCCCGGCACTGTAACTACGCGGCCGGCACGGCAACGAGGACCCAAGGGTCGGTGAAGTTGGCGCAAACGCCGGTGGCGCGCCGGTCCCGGGGGACATACTGCCGACGGGCGGGACTTCGGGGACACGTGTTCGTGGGAGGCGATGACGTGCGTACTGACCTTGCCCTGCTCGACAACCACCAGCTGTTGCTGGAGCTCGGCCGGGAGCGTGCCCGGGCCGAGCGGCGTGGCTGCCCGACCCTGGAGATCGACCGTGCCCGCATGCCGGCCGATCCCGGTCCGGGGTGCACCTGCCACCGGCTCCTGGCCATCGAGGCGGAGATCGAGCGGCGCCTGGGGGAGGCGCCGGCGCGGCCTACGTCATCAGGCGTAGGCCCCGTCCTGTCCTAGGACGTCTGGGGGAGGTTGGCCTCCTTCAGGGTGCCTACTTTCGGGAGACAGGGCCGCCCGGCGGCGGCTTGCGGGGAGGTCGCGCAGATGCCTGAGGAACACCGTCTGCTGAGCAACAGTCTTCTGAGCAACGGGGAGCTGCTCGTCGAGCTGGCCCGGGTCCGCAGGGAGCTCGAGCTGGGCCGGTGCCACGCCACGGAACCCGGGACGGCGCACTGCGACGCCGCAGCGCCGGGCCAGGAGTGTGCGTGTGCGCGGATGGCCGAGCTCGAGCGGGAGGTCGAGCTGAGGCTGACCGCCCGGATGGACGTCACGCCGGTCCGGCCCCACCGGGGCCGGGTCGCCCGTGCCGGCTGAGGTCGGCGCTATGTTGCCGGCATGCGACTGACCCACCTCGGACACGCGTGCCTGCTCGTGGAGACCGCTGACCAGCGGATCCTCATCGACCCCGGCTGCTTCAGCCCCGGGTTCGAGGAGCTGGCCGACCTCGACGCCATCCTGGTCACGCACCAGCACAACGACCACGTCGACGTCGAGCGCCTGCCGCGGCTGCTCGAGCTCAACCCGGGTGCGCGGTTGCTGGTCGAGGCCCAGACCGCCGAGGTGCTGCTGGAGTCCGACATCGCCGCGCAGCACCTCGTCCCCGGTGAGCCGACGCGCGTCGGCCCGGTCGAGGTCACCCCGGTCGGGCAGCTGCACGCCGTCAACCACGACCGGGTGCCGCGCGTCGGCAACACCGGTGTCGTCCTGCGCGCCGACGGCGAGCCGAGCCTGTTCCACCCCGGCGACGCCTACGACGTCGAGCCCGGGGACGTCGACGTGCTCGCCCTGCCGCTGTCCGCGCCGTGGTGCGCGGTGCGCGACACGCTCGCCTTCGTGCGAAGCGTCGCCCCCCGGTATGCCGTGCCGGTGCACGACGCGACCCTGAGCGAGGTGGGCCGCGCGCTGTACCTGCACCACGTGAGCAGCTTCGGCCCCGAGGGCATGGAGGTGGTCGACCTCGCGGGAGGGTCGCCCCGCGAGATCGGCTGACCCTCACGGGGCCTCGGGCCGACGGGCGCCGACCCACCGCCGGCCCGGGGCGACGGGCCACGGTCGGTCAAAACCCCTGAGCGGACAGGGGTTTGTTGTTAGCGTCGCCGTCATGGACCCCCACCCGCCGGACCCCGACGCCGCCCTGAGCCTGCGCGCCCTGACCAAGCGGTTCGGGGCCACCACCGCGGCGGACGGGCTGGACCTGGACGTGCCGCGCGGCTCCTTCTACGGCCTGGTCGGCCCCAACGGCGCCGGCAAGACGACCACGTTGTCGATGGCGACCGGCCTGCTGCGCCCGGACGCCGGCTCGGCGCACCTGCTGGGCGTCGACGTGTGGGCCGACCCCGTCCGGGCCAAGGCGCTGGTGGGGATCCTGCCCGACGGGCTGCGCCTGTTCGACCGGCTCACCGGCGAGCAGCTGGTGACCTACTCGGGGCTGCTGCGGGGCATGGAGCGCGACGTGGTCACCTCGCGTGCGCGCGAGCTGCTGGAAGCCCTTGGCCTGGCCGAGGCCGCCAGCACGCTGGTCGTGGACTACTCGGCGGGCATGACCAAGAAGGTCGCCCTGGCCAGTGCCCTCGTGCACGCCCCGCGCGTCCTCGTCCTCGACGAGCCGTTCGAGGCGGTCGACCCGGTGTCGGCGGCAACCATCCGGCAGATCCTCGCCGGCTACGTCGGCTCCGGCGGCACCGTCGTGCTGTCCAGCCACGTGATGGACCTGGTCCAGCGAGTGTGCGACCACGTCGCCATCGTCGCGGCGGGACGGATCCGGGCGGCCGGCACGCTGGAGGAGGTCCGGGGCGGCAGCTCGCTGGAGGACCGCTTCGTCGAGCTGGTCGGCGGGCGCACCGACGTGGGGGAGGCGCTGGCGTGGTTGCGTCCATCCTCCGGCTGAAGCTCACCCTGCTGCGCAACAGCCTGCGGCGCAGCACGGCGGTCCTGGTCGGCATGGTGCTGGGAGCCCTCTACGCGCTGTTCCTCGTCGGCCTGGCGGTCGCCGGCCTGGTCGCGCTGCGCTTCGCCGCCGACCCGGGCACCGCCCGCGCTGTCGTCGTCATCGCCGGCGCCGCGTTCATGGTGGGCTGGGTGCTCGTCCCCCTGCTCGTCTTCGGGGTGGACCAGACCCTGGACCCGGCCCGGTTCGCCACCTTCGCCGTGCCGCGACGCGACATGGTCCTCGGAAGCCTGCTGGCCGGGCTGGTCGGCGTGCCCGGCGCTGCGGGCGCGCTGTTGTGCCTCGCCACCGTCATCACGTACTCCCGCACCGTCGCCGCGGTCCCGGTGGCGCTCGCCGGGGCGGTCATCGGGTTGCTGACCTGCGTCGCGCTCAGCCGCGCCGTGACCACGGCGGCATCCGCGCTGCTGGAGAGCCGCCGTGGCCGTGAGGTCGGCGCCGCGCTGGGTGTGTTCGCCGCCATCGTGGTCGGACCGACGGTGTCGGTGGTCTCGCAACGGGCCGGCTCGTGGGGTGCCGTCACCGACCGCGTCGTGGCGGTCGTGGCGTGGACCCCGCTCGGGCTGCCGTGGGCGGCCGGGGGTGACGCCGGAAGCGGGCACCTCGCGACGGCCGTGCAGCGGCTCCTGCTCGCGGCGGCCGTCCTGGCGCTGGTGCTGCTCTGGTGGTCGCGTGCGTTGCAGCGGGCCGCGGAGGAGCCGCGGGTGAGCAGCGGCGGTGGCACCGTGCATACCGGTCTGGGCTGGTTCGCCCGGCTGCCGGCGACCCCCACCGGTGCCGTCGTGGCGCGCACCCTGACCTACTGGCGCCGCGACCCGCGCTACATCAGCGCGGTGGGCATCCTGCCCTTCCTGCCGCTGGCCATGGTCCTGCCCTCGCTCATCGGCGGTCACGGCCGTGGCCTGGTCCTGTTCATGGGTCCGGCCGTGGCCTGGCTGATGGGCTTCAGCCTCCACAACGACCTGGCGTACGACGGGACCGCCTTCTGGGCGCACGTCGCCTCGGGGGTCGGTGGGGTCGCCGACCGGGTCGGGCGCCTGGTGCCGATCGCCGCGCTGGCCGTGCTCCTCGTCCCGGCCTACTCGGTCCTGGGGGCTCTGCTGGCCGGGCGCGCCGACGTGTGGCCGGCTGTGCTCGGGGCCGCTGCCGTCATGCTGCTCGCCGGCTTCGGGCTGGCCAGCGTCGCCAGCGCGGTCAAGCCCTACCCGGTGCCGGCCGCGGGCGAGAACCCCTTCTCCTCGCCGGCTGGCGCGTCCGGCCTGGCCTTGCTGGTCCAGCTCGTGACGAGCGCGGCCACCGTGCTGCTGGCCTCCCCCGTGCTCGTGTTGGCCGCGTTCGCGGTCTGGGGTGGGCGTGCCGGCCTCGGCTGGGTGGCGCTGCTGCTCGCCATCGTGCTCGGCGCGGCATACCTGGTCGTGGGCGTGCGCCTCGGCGCGCGCCTGTTCGAGCGCCGTGCCCCGCTGCTGCTGGCGGAGCTGACGCGGGCCCGCTGACCTTCGCGGGTCAGTGGCCGGGGTTGGCCGCGTGCCAGGCGGCGCCGACGATGCCGGCGCGGTTCTCGAGCTGGGCCGCGACGATCGGGGCGCGCAGGTGCAGCAGGGGCAGGAACTTGTCGGCCTTCTTGGACACGCCGCCGCCGACGACGATGAGGTCCGGCCAGAGCAGGTCCTCCAGGTGCGCGTAGTAGCGCTGCAGCCGCAGGGCCCAGTCCTCCCAGGACAGGTCCTCGTTCTCCCGCGCCGCGGAGGACGCCCTCTTCTCGGCGTCGTGGCCGTCGAGCTCGAGGTGGCCGAGCTCGGAGTTGGCCACGAGCACGCCGTGGTTGAGCAGCGCCGTGCCGATGCCGGTGCCGAGCGTGGTCATGACGACGAGCCCGGCGACGCCGCGGGCCGCGCCGTAGTGCAGCTCACCCACCCCGGCCGCGTCGGCGTCGTTGACCACGGTGACCGACCGGCCGAGCTTGTCCGAGAGCAGGTGCGCCGCGTCGGTGCCGATCCACGACGGGTCGATGTTGGCGGCGGTGCGCACGACGCCACCAACGACGACGGCGGGCACGGTGACGCCGATGGGGGAGTCGCCCGTGGCGTCCTCGAAGTGCTCGGCGATCTTGGCGACCACCTCGGCGCACGCCTCCGGCGTGGAGGGCTCGGGGGTCTCGATGCGCAGCCGGTCGGCGGCGAACTCACCGGTGGCGAGGTCGACGGGGGCACCCTTGATGCCGCTGCCGCCGATGTCGATACCAAGCGGGTGGTGCGTGCGGGACATCGTTGTCCTTTCTCGCGCTCAGGGCAGGGTGAGGATCTCGGTGCCCGTGTCGGTGACCAGGATCGTGTGCTCGAACTGCGCCGACCGCTTGCGGTCGCGGGTGACCACGGTCCACTGGTCGTCCCACATCTCCCACTCGTGGGTGCCGAGGTTGAGCATCGGCTCGACGGTGAACGTCATGCCCGGCTCGATGACCGTGTTGTAGGCCGGCGCCGCGTCGTAATGGGGGACCACCAGCCCGGAGTGGAACGCCGTGCCGATGCCGTGGCCGGTGAAGTCACGCACCACGCCGTAGCCGAATCGCTTGGCATAGCTCTGGATCACCCGGCCGATGATGTTGATCTCCCGGCCCGGGACGGCCGCCTTGATGCCGCGCATCATCGCCTCGTGGGTGCGCTCGACGAGCAGCCGGGACTCCTCGTCGACGGCGCCGCACAGGTAGGTCGCGTCGGTGTCGCCGTGCACGCCGTCGATGAAGGCGGTGATGTCGATGTTGACGATGTCGCCGTCCTCGAGCCGGCGGTCGTCGGGGATGCCGTGGCAGATGACCTCGTTGACGCTGGTGCACAACGACTTCGGGAAGCCGCGGTAGCCCAGGGTCGAGGGGTAGGCGCCGTGGTCGAGCAGGAACTCGTGGCCGACGCGGTCGATCTCGTCGGTCGTGACGCCGGGCGCGATGACCTTGGCCGCCTCGGCCATGGCCTGGGCGGCGATGCGGCCGGCGACGCGCATCTTCTCGATCGTCTCGGCGTCCTTGACCTCCGGGCCGTCGTACTTCGCCGGTGCCGGCCGGTCGACGTACTCCGGGCGGGCGATGGAGGCGGGCACCGGACGACGCGGACTGATCGTGCCGGGTGCGACGGTTGCGTAGGTCAGCGGCATACGGTGGAGTCTAGGCACGGCCACCGCGGTCGGGCGCACACGGGAGGGTGACCAATGGCTTACTGGTTCAACGTCGACAAGGGCACGGTCGAGGACGACAGCAACAAGAGCCCCGGCGACCAGCTGCTCGGGCCCTACACGACCCAGGACGACGCCACACACGCGCTCGAGCACGCCCGGGAGAACACCGAGAAGTGGGACGCCGAGGACAAGGCCTGGGACGACGCCGGCCTGGAGGACTGAGCCGGCGCCCTACGTGAGCGTGTGGACGCTGACCGCGTAGCCGGCGTCCGCACGCCAAGGCTCCCGGTCCCACGTGGCGAACCGGTCGACCAGTTCCAGGCCCGCGTTGGCGCAGGCCCGGTCGAAGTCCGCCAGCGGGGTGACCGGGCAGCGCGGGGGCAGGTGGGCCGCGTCGAGGCCGAAGCCGGTGACCAGCAACCCGTCCAGCACCAGGTGGGCGCACAGGCGGGCCACCGCGGCTGTCAGGGTGCCCGGCGCCAGTAGCGGCACCACGTTGCCCGCCACGACCGTCAGGTCGAAGGGCTGGGCCTCGCCCTCGGCCGGCAGGTCCAGCGTGGCCAGGTCTGCGAGCACCCACGGCAGGGCGGGTGCGGTGCGCCGGGCCACCGCCAGCATCGAGGCGTCCACGTCGGTGCCGACGCAGTCGTAGCCGAGCCCGGCCAGCCGGATGGCCACCCGGCCGGTGCCGCAGCCGGCGTCGAGGACGCGGGCCGGCGGCGGCAGCAGGGTCGCGCAGAACGCCGCCTCGCCGTGCACGTCCTGACCTGAGGCGGCCAGCGCGGCGAACCGGGCGGCATACCCCTCGCCGGTGACGTCACCGGCGATCTCGGACCAGCGGGTGCGGGGTGTCTCGCTCACCCCGCCCACTCTAGGTGGCTGCCTCCGCCGCGGGGCCGGCCTCGCGCGCCTCCCGGACCCGGCGCTCGTGCACCGCGTGCTCGTCGGTGCGGGCGTCGTAGGCCCAGAACCCGCGCAGCCACGCCGCGGTCAGGGCGACGCCCGCGACGCACAGGACACCCCCGCTGGTGATCGAGGCGCGCACCCCGAAGCGGTCGGCCACGAGGCCGGCCCGGGCCTGGCCGCCGAGCGGGCCGAGGGAGTAGGACAGCATCTCGATGCCGGCGAGGCGCCCGCGCATGGAGTCCGGGATCGTCTGGTGCCAGATGGTGCCGCGGAAGATGCCGCTGACCATGTCGGCGGCGCCGGCGAGGGCGAAGCACGCCAGGACCAGCCACAGGTTGGTGGTCAGGCCGGCCAGCGCGACCGCGGCGCCCCACGTGGCGGCCGCGAAGACCACCGCGCGCCCGTGGTGGTGGACCCGGGCGGTCCAGCCGGACGTCGCCGTGGCCAACAGGCTGCCGACCGTGCCGACCGAGATGAGCAGCCCGTAGGCGCTCGGCGCATGCAGCACGGTGGCCGCCAGCGCGGGGTAGAGCACCGTCGGCATCGCCAGGAACATCGCCACGATGTCGATGAGGTAGGTGCCCATGAGGTCCTTGCGCCGGACCGCGTAGTGCAGCCCCTCGACGATCCCCTTCAGGCTCGGCGGGTTGCTGCGGTCGGTCGCCGGGTAGCGCCCGAGCCGGGCGAACAGCAGGCAGGCGATGACCATGCCCGTGACGTCGATGGCATAGCACCACGTCACGCCGACCGCCTGGATCATCACACCGCCGAGGGCCGGCCCGGCAAGCAGACCGATCTGCATGCCGAGGGAGGACAGGGCGACCGCGGCGGACAGCTGCTGGTGCCGGACCGTGCGCGGGATCAGGGCCTCGCGCGAGGGCCGCTGCAGCGACTGCGCCGCGGAGAGCATCGCGCCGATGAGGTAGATGGTCCACACCTGCGGGTGCGGCAGCGACGCGTTGAGCACCAGGCCCAGGGTCAGCACGGCCTGGGCGATGCCGGTGCCGAGGACCATGGTGCGCCGGTCGACGTGGTCGGCCAGCGCGCCGCCGTAGAGGCCGAAGACCACCAGCGGCACCAGCTCGATGATGCCGAGCAGCCCGACGGCGAAGTTGGAGTGGGTCAGGTGGTAGAGCTGGAACGGCACCGCGACGTAGCTGACCATGCCGCCGAGGTAGAAGACCGTGCCGGCCCAGAACAGCAGCCGGAAGTCGCGCGACTCGCGCAGCGGTGTCGTGTCGACCCGCAGGCGGGCCAGGCGTTCCCGAAGACTCACGGCCGCGATGATCCCAGAGAG